>JAFZJK010000009.1 GCA_017553965.1 Lachnospiraceae bacterium
GATACCGGGCACAAATACGTCCTTACCGTCACATACCGCATCTACCTCTACTTCCTTACCGCGGATGTATTTGTCAACCAATACGGGCTTATCAACATCTATCTCAACCGCTGTCTTAAGGTAAGTGCGCAGCGCTTCTTCCTTAGCTACTATCTGCATAGCCCTGCCGCCAAGTACAAAGCTCGGACGTACCAGTACGGGGAAGCCTATCTCTTTTGCAGCATTTACACCGTCTTCTATGTTGGTTACAGCCATTCCCTTAGGTCTGGGGATATTGAGTTCATACAGAAGCTTTTCAAACAGATCCCTGTCCTCTGCACGGTCGATAGCGTCATCATCGGTACCTATGAGCTTTACGTCATATTCCTTTAAGGAATCAGCAAGGTTGATGGCTGTCTGCCCGCCGAGTGTGGCAATGACTCCCACAGGCTTTTCAAGGTCTATGATATTCATTACGTCCTCTGTGCACAGCGGCTCAAAATACAGCTTATCAGAACAGGTATAATCTGTCGAAACAGTCTCGGGATTATTGTTGATTATGATAGCTTCATAGCCGGAAGCCTTGATGGTCTTTACCGCATGTACGGTCGAGTAGTCAAACTCAACACCCTGGCCGATACGTATAGGACCGGAACCGAGCACGATTATCTTTTCCTTATCCGATACGACTGACTCATTCTCATCCTCATATGTCGAGTAGAAGTAAGGGATATAGCTCTCAAACTCGGATGCACAGCTGTCGATCATCTTATATACAGGTACGATACCGAAATCTTTTCTTAAGTCTCTGATCACCTTTTCGGTGGTGCCTGTAAGGATAGCGATCTCTTTATCGGAGAATCCGAATTTCTTGGCTGTCTCCAATATCTCCAGGCATTCATCCATATCGTCGGACTTAGTACTTTCCGTAGCTTCTGTGTCTGTGCCGTTCTCAGCTGCATCGGCGCTCTCGTATTCATCGGCATTGCCGTTGGCCAGTATGCCTGATTTACTTTCGTCTATAAACTCCAGACCGGGATTATATGCATTATACTTAAGACTCTTTAATTTCTTTTCAAGCTCTATAATGTTCTTAAGCTTATCTAAGAAGAAGCAATCGATCTTTGTGATATCGTGTATGGTATCGGTTTCACAGCCACGACGGAGCAGCTCACCGATGGCGAATATCCTGTCATCCGTACCTATCTGGATATATTTTCCAAGTTCTATGGTGGAGTAGTCATCAAACTTCTTGCAGTACAGATGGCATTCTCCGGTCTCAAGTGAACGGATGGCCTTAAGTAAGCTTTCCTCGAAGCAGCGGCCTATACTCATGACCTCACCGGTAGCCTTCATCTGGGTACCGAGGGTGTTGTTTGCATCCGCAAATTTATCAAACGGGAAGCGGGGCATCTTAGTAACTATGTAGTCAAGTGCCGGTTCAAAGGACGCCGGAGTATTGGCAAGCATGATCTCATCAAGAGTCATACCGATACCTATCTTGGCGGAAACTCTGGCTATAGGGTAACCCGATGCTTTTGATGCAAGTGCCGATGAACGGGATACTCTGGGGTTAACCTCTATCAGGTAATAATCAAACGAATTGGGATCAAGAGCAAACTGAACATTACAACCGCCCTCTATCTCCAGGGCTCTAATGATCTTAAGTGCCGAATCACGTAGCATCTGGTATTCTTTATTGGTCAGGGTCTGTGAAGGACATACTACGATAGAATCACCTGTATGTATTCCGACAGGGTCGAGGTTTTCCATGTTACAGATGGTAATGGCTGTATCGTTTGAATCACGCATTACCTCGTACTCTATTTCCTTAAAGCCCTTTATGCTCTTTTCTATCAGTACCTGGTGAACGGGTGAGAGTTTAAGTGCGTTCTTCATTATCTCTTCAAATTCACTCTCATTCTCTGCAAATCCGCCTCCGGTACCGCCTAATGTAAACGCAGGACGAAGGACTACAGGGAAGCCGATCAATTTAGCTACCTTTAGTCCTTCTTCTATCGAATGTGCTATGTCAGACGGAAGCACGGGTTCATTAAGTCTTTCACAAAGCTCTTTGAAAAGCTCCCTGTCTTCGGCCATCTCTATACTGCTGCTTTTTGTTCCCAAAAGTTCCGTACCGCACTCGGCAAGGATACCTTTTTTCTCAAGCTGCATAGCCAGGTTCAGACCTGTCTGCCCGCCAAGTCCGGGAAGTATGGCATCCGGCCTTTCATAGCGGATGATCTTAGCTATATATTCAAGAGTCAGCGGTTCCATATAGACTTTGTCAGCTATGGCCGTATCCGTCATGATGGTAGCGGGGTTGGAGTTGCAAAGTACAACCTCGTAGCCCTCTTCCTTTAATGCCAGACACGCCTGGGTACCGGCGTAGTCAAATTCCGCTGCCTGACCTATTACTATAGGTCCTGAGCCTATTACAAGAAGTTTTTTAATGTCCGTTCTTTTCGGCATGATGATTTCCTCTTTTATTACTGTAATCTATATAGGTAACACCTCATCCGTCGCCTTCGGCGACACCTTCCCCTCAAAGGGGAAGGCTAAGGTGACAAACATAATTCTACCGGCAGTGGAGTTTGTCCCCTTTACAAAAGCTTTAAAAACTCTTCAAACAGATAGCTTCCGTCTCTGGGACCGGGAGCACTTTCCGGATGGTACTGAACGCTCATTACTCTGTCCTTCACACATCTTACACCTTCTACGGTGTTATCCAGTATATTGATATGTGTTATTTCAAGCGGTGTATTCTTAACGCTTTCAACATCTACCGCGTATGAATGGTTCTGTGAAGTGATCTCAATCTTTCCGGTCAGCAGGTTTTTAACCGGGTGATTGCCGCCACGGTGACCGAACTTAAGCTTATAGGTCTTTGAACCTTATGCGAGTGATATCAGCTGATGTCCTAAGCAAATACCGAATATCGGATACTCTCCGATCAGCTTCTTTATCGTAGCTATGGTCTCGGGTACATCCTCAGGGTTGCCGGGTCCGTTTGATAC
>JAFZJK010000082.1 GCA_017553965.1 Lachnospiraceae bacterium
TCGCCTGTGTAAGCATGGATGGTGCTCATGATACCTGACTTGATACCAGCAAGGTCATTAAGAGCCTTAGCCATAGGTGCAAGACAATTAGTTGTACATGAAGCTGCGGAGATGATGGTATCTTCGGGCTTAAGTGATGTATGGTTTACATTGTAAACGATGGTAGGAAGATCATTTCCTGCAGGAGCAGAGATAACAACCTTACGAGCGCCGGCATCGATATGAGCCTGTGCCTTAGCCTTGCTTGTATAGAAACCTGTACACTCAAGAACAACGTCTACCTTTAACTCACCCCAAGGAAGATCCTTAGCTGCGGGACAAGCATAAATGGTGATCTCTTTTCCATCAACTGTGATTGAGCCGGGAACCTTAACGGTCTTTCCGTCTTCCTCAAAGATTGCATCCTTATATGTAACCTTGTCTGCTAAAGCGTACTTACCCTGTGATGAATCATACTTAAGAAGATGAGCAAGCATCTTAGGGCTTGTTAAATCGTTAATAGCTACTACTTCGTAGCCTTCTGCACCAAACATCTGTCTGAATGCAAGACGACCGATACGGCCGAATCCGTTGATTGCAACTCTTACATTTGCCATGTCAAATGACCTCCTAAAAAACTTTTAAATAATTAATATTTGAACCTCTTTATCATAAATATGACAAGAGTAACAAATTCGACACTATTTTAACTTGTATTTGAGAAAAATGCAAGGAATATTTTTATAAAATCATGTCTTAAATTATAAAAATATCCTAAACTACATCATTCTGCCTCAAGCTCAGTGCTGTCTGCACCTGAATACTCATTTGCATTCTGTGCGGCAACTTCTTCCTCGCTTAAGATCTTTACCTTACCTGTAGCAAGCTCCTCTACTGCGATTGAAAGAGGCTTGTTACACTTAGCGGTAGCATATGTAGGTGCTCCGTCGATGATCTGTCTTGCTCTTTTAGCTGTAGCAAGAACGATCGAATATCTGCTGTTTACGATGGGCTGTGTGTTATTAGCCTCGCTGTCACTGTTAACTACCTTCATAAGATCGGTGTAAGACGGATGTAACATGTTTTTTCTCCTTTTTTACTCTATGTTTTGTATCTGTTCTCTTACCTTTTCAATATCGGTTTTGAGATTGATCGCTGTATTGGTTATCTCGAGATCGCTTGATTTTGAGAGGATCGTATTAGCTTCACGGTTCATCTCCTGGGCTATGAAGTCAAGCTTACGTCCGACATTCTCTGCCTCGTTAAGAGTGTTCTTCATGTTGTTGATGTGAGCTCTGAGTCTTACTGTCTCTTCATCCACACATATCTTATCGGCAAATACCGTGATCTCGGTAGCAAGTATACCCTGATCCATATTGGTATTCCCGAGAAGCTCTTCCACCTTAGCATAAAGACGGTTCCTGTACTCGTCAACTACCATCGGTGATCTCTTTTCGATAAAGTCTATCATGGAGATCATACCGTCGAGCTTGCCGATCAGGTCGTTCTTTAAATGCTCGCCCTCATCGATACGTGTCTTTACGAAGTTTTCAGCGGCATGCTTAATAGCATTTTCAATGAAGCTCCACATTTCCTCTTCATCTGCCTGCTGTTCTTCTATCGTAAATACATCAGGAAAACGTGCCAGCTGGGATGCGTTTATGCTTCCGTCTATCTCAAACTGAGCTCCCATTTTCTTTATAAGCTCAAAATAGCTTTTTGCCAGATCCTCGTTATACTTAACCAGTTCTTTGCCTTCGGTAAAATCTTCATATATAATAAAGATATCAACCTTACCTCTTGAGATGTAATTCTTAAGAAGGTTTCTTATGGCTGATTCAAAAAAGTTAAGCTTTTTCGGCATCTTAAGGCTTATCTCACAATATCTGTGATTAACAGCCTTCATTTCAACCGATATTTTTCTCTCGGGTGTTTCGGATTCAAACCTGCCGAAACCGGTCATACTCTTAAGCATTTACGTTTCCGCCTTTCCCCACAACTATGTAACCAATTTATTATAGTAAGATTTTTTTGATTCGTCAAGAAGAAAAATTACTTCTTATTTAAATATATCATTTAGGTGAAGTATACTACTTCTTCCTCGGCTGGTATTGCATCTTCAAGCTTAGTAACATAGAGGACCGGACCTCTGCCTCTGTATTCACGCCTGAGCTCGATCTTGATCTTGGCCTCTACATTTATCCATTCTCTGTTGTTATGCGAATTTAAAAAATCTGCATAGTATGAAGGGATACGAGCCGTAAAACCTATAAATCCAATATCGTTTGCACAGCACTGCATTGCGAATCTTCCGGGTACAAAGGCTCCTTTTCCCATTTTGGGGTCTTTGTATACCTGAGCCTTGAAGGTAATGTTCTTCTCATTGTACTTCTTCGGGAAATCAAGTATGTCCAGATACCAGAGTCCGAAGTCATCATCCTCTATAACAATGGGATTAGCCTTGATATCAAAAGGAAGCTCGTCCTCTTCCTCTTTATCCATATCTGTTCCGTCACTGCTCTCATAGATAAGCTGTGCTTTTCTGTTTACAGGCTTTACGATACGACGGAACTCGTTTTTCTTGGTATCTTTTGTACACCTGTTAAATATCACGGTATCGGAATACTTGATTTGCTCCATGATAATCGAACGCATATTGTTCACGTAATTCATGAAGGTAGAAGCATCCACCATGGTTATGAGCTGTACCGTAGTCCATCCAGCAGGCATCTCCATCTCGAGTAACTCCTGCATCTGCCATACACCGTTAAGCTCTACTATAATCTTATCGGGATGATACTCTGCATTAAGTTCTTCGAGCTTTTGGTTTGTAAAGTCTTCTTTTTCCTCGATATACTCTACATAAATGTTCTTTTTTCTGAATTTGTCTTCATCATACTCCTCCTCACCTTCCTCGCAGGCGATAAGAAGTATTCTGTCTCCGTTTATAAACTCAGGATCCTCAAGAGTGGTCTTTATAAAAGTAGTCTTACCCGACTCAAGAAATCCGTTTATAAGATATACCGGTATATCCATATTACACCTCATCAGTCAGCAAAGTTGACAGCTTTCCCTCAAGGGAAAGCCTAATTTAATTAGTATTAAGCAAAAAGTGCTTTGATCTGCTCCTCATTGATCTTGCTTCCGATAACACAGATCTTACCGATTACATCAGCACTGCCGCGTCTAACCTCGGACTCCTCGGGTACATGATCGAAATGTATCCATTCGCCCTCTGTAGATGCTACGATACCCTTGGCTCTCAAGATGGTACCGAATTCTTCCGGAGTATCAAGTCTCTTCAGAATATCAGCTATCTCATCCTCGGTAAACTTCTTGGTAGTCTCGATACCGACACTTGTAAATACTTCATCTGCATGATGATGGTGATGATGTCCGTCATGGTCATGGTGATGATGCTCGTGATGGTGATGCTCATGCTCATCCTCGTCGTCATCATCGTCATCGTGGTGGTGATGATGGTGATGCTCGTGCTCATCCTCGTCGTCATCGTCATCATCGTGGTGGTGATGATGGTGATGCTCGTGCTCGTCCTCGTCGTCATCATCGTCATCGTGGTGGTGATGATGGTGATGCTCATGCTCATCCTCGTCATCATCGTCGTCGTGATGGTGATGGTGGTGATCATGTCCGCAGCACTCCTCGCCGTCCTCATGATGATGTCCGCACTCCGGACAGATGCCTGCTGCTTCAAGAAGTTCATCTTCAAATTTTGACTTTTCTTCCATAGCTGCCAGTATCTTTGATCCGTCAAGTTCATCCCAAGGAGTGGTTATAAGTACAGCCTTGTCGTTATGTTCACGGATAAGTTGAACAGCTGTAGCCAGTTTTTCTTCGGAACAATTCTGTGTTCTGCTTAAAATTATAGTCTTAGCGTACTCTATCTGGTTATTGAAGAACTCACCAAAGTTCTTCATGTACATCTTGCACTTGCCTGCATCAACTACAGCCACAAAGTTATTTACTACAATACCTGCATCCTCAGCCACATCCTGGATAGCCTTTATAACATCCGAAAGCTTACCTACACCTGAAGGCTCGATGATGATCCTGTCGGGAGAAAACTGCTTCATAACATCCTTTAAAGCTATACCGAAATCACCTACCAATGTACAGCAAATACATCCGGAGTTCATCTCTGTTATCTCAATACCGGAATCCTTTAAGAATCCTCCGTCAATACCGATCTCACCGAATTCGTTTTCGATAAGTACAATCTTTTCGCCCTTGAAAGCTTCTGCAATAAGCTTTTTAATAAGAGTAGTCTTTCCGGCTCCTAAAAATCCGGAAAAAATGTCAACCTTTGTCATTACATTACCCTCCATAATAACTTTCTTTAAAATTATCTATGCCATCAACTATTCCTTCCGCTATTTTACTCTGATATGCAGGATCGGCGAGCTTTGCAGCTTCTGTCGCATCGGTCACATATCCGCACTCAAAGATAATGGCAGGCATGGTGGTTTTACTTGTTACAACGAGGTTCTTCCTAAAATGAGTACCTCTGTTTTTGGCTCCGGTTTTTTTAGCTGCCGCCTCAGCTACCGCAATACCCAGATCTTCACAGCCTTCCCTGTCATACGTCCATGACTCCATACCGCTGGCAGAACCTTCTGAAGCATCAAGTGAATTCTGATGTATACTGATCAGACATACCGGATCGTCCAGTGCATTAGCTATTGAAGCACGCTGTGTCAGACCCACAAACTCATCATATGGTCTTGTAAGCTTAACGGAATAACCTCTTAATTCCAGCTCTTCCTTTAGCTTATATGATATCTCAAGATTTATAGTTTTTTCTAATATACCGTTTCCCTCGGCACCGCCGTCATAACCTCCGTGTCCGGCATCAACTATGACAAGTCCCTTACTGCCCGGTATTATATCTTTATACAGAGCCGCTCTTCTGTCAGCCTCAGTAAGCTCAGGTTTATCTTCTATTTCAAAGAATGTATCCACACCTTTAAGTGCAGAACCAAGTGAATTGTCTACGAGCCATACATCGTTATATTCACCTACATATTCTTTATAAGTAATATTTTCAATATGTTCGTTGTATTTATTCTTTATAAAATTCACCAGTAATATGATTATTATAATAAGAAGTATCAGCACAACGCCAAAAAAGGACAGCAAAACAAGGAGCCTCTTACGTTTTCTTTTTCGTATAAAGGCCTTCTTTCTTCTGTCCCTGTCATTCTGGTCATACAATACATTATACATTGCACGAGATGACATATGGATACTCCTTCATGAATTTCCAAACATCTATATCAATACCGACCTTGCCGATATGATAACCGATTTTTAAGGTAAAATACCCGTTATCGCTCTTTGTGAGCCCTAAAACTCTTATATGGGGATCCTCTTTTCGCAGTGATTCGAGGAATTCATCCATATGTTTTTCACCGTCTTTTATTACTACGGTACACTCTGTAGCCTGACGCCCCTCAAAATTATCCATGGAATTATACAAAGTATATTGGATAATTATCATAATTACAGTAGCTCCCAATGCTACAATATACATTCCGTTACCGAAGCACATACCGATGCCTGATACAGCCCATATACCTGCTGCTGTAGTAAGACCTTTGATCGCCCTGTTTTTAATAAATATCATACCGGCTCCCAAGAAACAGATACCGGTTACGATATTGGCAGCTATACGAGAAGCATCGGTCTGTATGCCTTCATATGCTACAACGTCAAAATATGAGTATTTCGAACAAATAGTGAATACTGTACTGGCAAGTGCCGCAATGATATGCGTACGCATACCTGCGACCTTTTCCTTTTTCTTTCTTTCGTATCCTATAATAGCTCCCGCAAAGCAGGAAAGTATTATCCTTAACAACAGCTCAAACTGAAAAGGCAGTCCAAATATATCGTCAAATATGTTCTGTCCGTACATAAGTTATCCTCCTGTTTTGCTGTGTGGATAGGCCAGGTATTATTCTTTCTCTCCTTCGCCGTCTCTTGTCTCAACACCTGCTGTGGTTGAAACTGCAGCAACAACAGCTGCAATAATGGCTATAAGTACCATGATAAAGAATGCTACTATGGCTACTACAACACCGGGGTTCATTGAAAAGATTTCTTCTATTACGCTCATATTTTCCTCCTAAAGACGGGTACTAACTTATTATGAAATCGTTATGTAAAGAATTATAATAACTTCTCAAGCTCAGCTTTAATAGCCTGTATAAATTCCAAAGTATTAACCTTGTTTACGTTTGAAAGCTTACTTATAAGTGCAAGATCACCTGTCATAGTGCCACCCTCTATTGTATTAATGGTAGCCTTTTCAAGCTTCTCGGCAAAGGCGGTAAGTTCAGCAATACCATCCAGCTCTCCACGCTTCTTTAACGCACCTGTCCATGCAAAGATAGTAGCTACAGAGTTGGTAGATGTAGGCTGTCCGTCCAGATACTTGTAGTAGTGACGCTGTACTGTTCCGTGTGCTGCTTCATACTCGTACTTTCCGTCAGGTGATACAAGTACGGATGTCATCATACCGAGTGAACCGAATGCAGTAGCAAGCAGGTCGCTCATTACATCGCCGTCATAATTCTTACAAGCCCAGATAAATCCGCCTTCAGACTTGATAACACGAGCTACAACATCATCGATAAGTGTGTAGAAATATGTTATGCCGGCAGCTTCAAACTTAGCCTTATACTCGTTCTCATAGATATCTGCGAAGATATCCTTGAAGTTATGATCGTATTTCTTTGAGATTGTATCCTTAGCTGCAAACCAAAGGTCCTGCTTGGTATCAAGTGCAAAGTTAAAACAGCTTCTTGCAAAACCTGATATGGATTCATCCAGATTGTGTACACCCTGGATAATTCCGGGTGCCTTAAAATCGTGTATGAGTTCTCTTGTCTCATTTCCGTTTTCATCGGTAAATACAAGTTCAGCCTTACCGGGACAGTTGATCTTCATCTCGGTAGCCTTATAAATATCACCGTAAGCATGACGTGCTATTGTGATAGGCTTTTTCCAATGAGGAACGTAAGGATCGATACCTTTTACAATGATGGGAGCTCTGAATACTGTACCGTCAAGTATAGCACGGATGGTTCCGTTGGGGCTCTTCCACATCTGCTTTAAGTTGTACTCGGTAACTCTGGCTGCATTAGGAGTGATTGTTGCACACTTAACACCTACGCCGTATTTCTTGATCGCATTTGCTGAATCAATAGTTACCTGATCATTGGTCTCATCCCTGTATTTAAGTCCGAGATCATAGTACTCTGTCTTTAAGTCTATGTAGGGGCAAAGGAGTTCATCCTTGATCATCTGCCAGATGATCCTTGTCATCTCATCTCCATCCATCTCTACAAGCGGTGTGGTCATCTTAATCTTGTCCATTTTTGTCTGTCGCCCGGTAGGGCATCCTTTCAATCATTCTAATATCGGCTTAATAGCCCTTATATATGTCTGCCGGCCTTCATACTTCAGATATCTGTCCGAGCGTTTATTCCACCCGTCCAGTATATTTAAATATATGCTGCCGTCTTCATATTTTCTTATACCTTTTACAAGTATCCAGTGCCATTTCGTGATACCGGCATTAACCATCATGGCAAACGGGATACCATCCGAAATGCACTGTTCCATATCATCAAAGGATTTAAGCTTTGTAAACTTCACCTTGGATCCTATGGATTTAAAAAATCTTTTAAGCTTGGGTTTATAAAATACAACCGGACCGTTTTTTACTATCCTGTGTATGTATTTAAAAAGCTCTAAGCGGTCTTGTTCTATACTGCAGTTATTAAGGTCGAATGCCTGGTCTCTTTTAAGTATAAGTATCATATTCATGGTACAGATACATGCACAATGATTATCCGCTATGTCATTATAATCCATTGTAACAGCGATCTTGTCATTTTCGACCTTAATGCTTTTTTCTTCATACTGACCCTCTGGCATGGCATCAGAATAGATAAATCCGTATGAACCATTCTTTAACCGGATCCTTATCATATCCTTATGCCTCCTCATCCCTTAGTTTTATAAAGTATGGTCAGGTAGAACTTATTAATTCCTATAGAAATTGATCAGACAGCCGTCAAGTATTATCTGTCTTTCATCATCACTTAAAGCACCGAGTGTAAATACAACTTCCTTTGCGCTTCCAAAGCTTCCGTCGGCATTTGCACTGAATACATAAGCCTTGATCTCATCTGTCTTATCTGTAAGAGCTTTACGTACATCGGGAACAAATACATAGTCACCCTTATGTATCTCCTGTCCTGCATACAGGAAAGGAAGCATACCCCAGTTAATGAGGTTTGAACGGTAACGTTTTGTAGCATATTCGCCTGCGATATTTGCCCAAGCACCAAGTACCTTCTGGCACGATGCTGCCTGCTCACGTGCCGAGCCGTCACCGGGCTTGGTACAGAATATTGTACTGCCTAAGCATACATCTTTTTCAGCCACATTAAAGCTCTTGGTAACCAAGTCAAGTACCTTTTCGTACTCGTCCTTAAGCTCTCCGGCATCCTTAGCAAAACCGTACTGATCGATCTCAGACTCAGGTGTGTTAAGTCCTGCAGCCCTATTCATCCTGATCTGTCTGTCTTTTTCAACAGCTCTAACCTTCTTTGACTCGCCGACATAATCGGGATCTCTTCTTGAAAGTGCAAACTCAGCAAGTCCCAAAGGATTTGATCTGTATGAAGAAGTCTCACCCGAAGGGATAAGTTCATCAGTGGTAGTAACGGGATCATGGATCTCACTTACGCACTTTATAAGCAGGTTATCGGAAAGTTCATTCATTCTGGGCCAGTCCTTAATATTAGGTCCAAAATGAATATCACATGTCGGATCGGCCTTACCTACGCAGTCAAGTACTCTTCTGTCGTATATAGTCTTATCAAAGAAATATTTATACTTGTTGATCTCGATACCCTCAAGCTCATCTGCACCAGTAAGGAAGCCCTTGTTAGCAGCGGTAGCTGCGATAGATCTTGCATCCATAAGAGCAACTGATGATATCTGACCGTTCTGTATCTTGGAACCTTCTCTGTTCGGGAAGTTACGTGTACTATGTCTGATAGAGAATGCATTGTTAGCGGGAGTATCGCCTGCACCGAAGCAGGGACCGCAGAATGCAGTCTTAATAACAGCACCGGCTTCGATAAGTTTTGCTGCAGCGCCGTTCTTAACAAGCTCCATGTATACAGGCATGGATGCAGGGTATACACTCAGTGAGAACTTGCCGTTTCCGATATCGGCTTTACCTAAGATATCAGCAGCCTCACATATGTTTTCAAATCCACCGCCTGCACATCCTGCAATGATGCCCTGTTCAACGTAGAGCTTACCGTCTATTATCTTATCCATAAGTGAGTATTCGCACTTGTCGCCGAAGCTTACCTTTGCTCTCTGCTCACACTCATACAGATAATCCTTAAGATTAGCCTTTACATCACTGATCGCATAAGCCTTTGAAGGATGGAAAGGCATAGCTATCATGGGTTTAACCTTGGAAAGATCGATAACTACTGCACCGTCGTAACATGCAACGCCATCAACCTTAAGAGGCTTATATGCATTCTTTCTTCCATGGATATCGAGCCACTCTTCAACTGCTTCATCTGTTTCCCAGATAGAAGAAAGACATGTGGTCTCGGTAGTCATTACATCTATACCGATTCGGAAGTCTACACTCAAATTCTTTACACCGGGGCCTACGAACTCAAGTACTTTGTTCTTAACAAAGCCGCTGTCAAATGTTGCACCAACAAGTGCAAGTGCCACATCATGAGGGCCTACACCGAAGTTGGGCTTACCGGTAAGGTAGATACATATTACGTCGGGTCTTGCTACATCATAAGTACGTCCCAAAAGCTGCTTTGCAAGCTCTCCGCCGCCTTCACCTACTGCCATGGTACCTAATGCACCGTAACGTGTATGTGAATCTGAACCAAGTATCATATCACCGCAGCCTGCGAGCATTTCTCTTGCAAACTGATGGATAACTGCCTGATGAGGGGGTACATATACTCCGCCGTACTTCTTTGCAGCAGTAAGACCAAACATATGGTCATCCTCATTTATTGTACCGCCTACTGCGCAAAGTGAGTTATGGCAGTTGGTAAGAACATAAGGAATAGGGAACTGTGTTAGTCCGCTGGCACGTGCAGTCTGAATGATACCTACATAGGTAATATCATGTGAAGTAATTTTATCAAATTTGATCTTTAACTTCTCGGGATCACCCGATACATTATGCTTGCTCATTATAGAGTAGCTTAAGGTGTTATCCCTGAGTGACGCGTCATTTACATTGATCCCTTTTGCCTGAAGCTTTGCACATCCTGCCTCATCTGCTTCAATAAGTTCACCGTTTACAAGAAATACTTTGTTCTTTATCAAGTCCATTGTTTTAAATTATCCTTCCGATTTATTACCCTTTTTAATAATCTTTGTGGTGCTTTTTATACCACTTTATATACATGAATGTATATGATTCGCCTTTTTCGGCAAGCATCTTTAAGAGCTTCTCCAGGAAATCACTGGTTTCCTGATGAATGGTTCTTCTGCTCCTGCCCTTGTCAAAATACTCATAAGGACTCTTGCATGTGTACTGATCCTTAAGATATACCTTGCTGGCTGCCACTCTGTCACAGAACATCTCTATAACATACTTTAAAGGCATTTTAACAGGCAGAGCCTTGTTAGCTTCTATGTTATAATCATTCCAGTACTCGAAATGATGCTTGTTTCTCCCTTTATGATGCATCCATGCATATGAGAAGCCGTGATCTTCACGTTCTCCCTCATTGGGGCTCTTGTCTCCCCTGTAGAACTTAACTCCGTATATAAACTCTGAAGGAGAGAACTTTGAAAGGTCATGGGTGATACCCTGAAGCGGAATGCCGGCCTTTACACAGTGCTTAAATACCATATGTCTGTGTGTAACAACTGTCCTGGTATGAGCTATTAGCTTATTTGGAGCCTTCTTTTTAACCTCATAATACTTTATAGCTTCGTCATCCACCTTTAATCCAAGCTTCTTCTTGATGGAGTTCTTTACTGTTTTGCCAAGTGATTTGCGGAGTCTGTAGCCCTGGAAACTGATAGTTTCACCGGCTTTTTTAGCTCCTTCGTACATCTTAGGGCCCACCTGCTTAGCCCTTGGGCCAAAATCCCGCGCAGTATCCTTAACCTTACTTCCGAAACTGGAAGCGGTTTCCTTTACTTTACTTCCTACTGTGGATGCGGTTTCTTTTACCTTGCTTCCGGCACTGGATGCGGTTTCCTTAGCCTTGGGTGCCAGTTCCTTGGCTGTTTCTTTTATCTTTCCGCCCGCATTGATCGCTGCATCCTTAGCCTTGGGAGCTAAGTCCTTAGCTGTTTCAGCTACCTTACTTCCTACATTTGAGGCAGTCTGCTTAACCTTGGGAAGAACTACTGTCTTAAACTGATTATACTTATCCTTAAAGCTTCCGACTATTTCACCTTCTATTTTCTCTATCTCGGTCTTTTCTTCGTTACCTTCAACAACTTCGCCTTCTACTTTTTCAGCTTCGGATTCTGCGTTTTCTACAGTATCTTCAATCTTTTCAGCTGTTTCTTCAAGCTTTTCTTCGATATTTTCTGCCGCTTCGGCCGCACCGTTTTCAACAGCTTCAACTGCTTCTTCCACAGCTTCAGCTGCTTCGGCTGCCTTTTCCTCAGCTTCATCCTCTTTTTTAGAGAAATGATCATCTACAAAATCGGATACAGACTTTTTAGCTTTCTTGGCTTTATCTTTTATCTTGGGTTCAAGATTGTCTTTTATCTCGTTGGCTTTTTTCTTGAATTCCTCAAAACTCATATGATAACCTCCTTTATTTATCTAACCCGTATTCGGCGCCTCTAACCACATGCTCTGCAAGCAATGTGCTGGTGACTGAACCTACGCCTCCCGGTACTGTAGTTATTTTTCCTGCTAAGGGCTCTACGCTTTCAAAATCTATATCGCCGCATATGCCCTTGCCGTCAGCTCTCATATTTATACCGACATCTATACAGAAGCAGTCGGGCTTTGCATTTTTAAGCATATCACCTTTTAGTAAACCTGCCGAGCCTGCTGCAGTTACTATTATGTCAGCGTTGGCTATCCTGTCAGCTAAGTCTAAAGTCTTGGTATGGCAACATGTAACTGTTGCATTCCTGGATATAAGCATTGAAACCAGAGGTCTGCCAACCACTACGCTTCTGCCGATCACGACAACATTTTTATAAGCGGTATCGATCTCTTCATGGTCTAGGAACTTAATAACTGCCTCAGCCGTACAAGGATAAAAGCAATCCTTTCGTCCCATAGCAAGACAAGCCTGATTATAATAGCCCATACAATCAATATCTTTATTGTGATCGATATTATTGGCTGCGAACTCAGTACTTAAAGGCTTGGGTAACGGTCTGAATACAAGTATTCCTGTAACTGCGGGATCAATATTGACTTTCATAAAAGCTTTATCAAAATCTTCCTGGCTGATACCTTCGTCAAGCACTATCTTTTCATTCGCTATACCAAGATCATTAAATACCTTTACTATACCACGTTCATACGAAGCATTTGCAGGATCGTCACCTACTGCGATCATCACAAGCTTCGGAAATACATTTTTTTCTTCAAGTTTTTTTAATCTATCACGGATATCATCCTTTATCTTTGATGCAACATCCGCGCCCTTGACTATCACTGCCATAGAGGCCTCCTTATACAGTCATATGTCATTAGTCCATACGACTCGATGCTACTATAATACCACAAAAAAATCTCATGTTCAAATATTTTTTCTATATAAAATATAAAACCTTTCTAATTATACGATTAAACAAATATTTTCTTGTTTTATTATATTATATATGTTAAAATTTTAATGATGGGTTTATTAGGATTGTCTTTAGTCGTTTTTGAAGATATCCGGGCACGCATGGAGGTGTGATTCATGGCGAAAGAAAAAACTAAAATACGGTTTGGACTGGCTATAAGAATACTGATATTATCCGTATGCTGTACTATTATAACCTCGACCGTTCTCTTAATATATGCAGACAGTATGGTAAAAAGCCTTTATCATGACTCTGTTTCAAATAATATGCTTAATCTTGCCATCTCCTACGGCCAGATCATAGACACTTCTTTGGCAGAGAACAACCGCAAGCAGCTTGATTCTCAAAAATACAGGCAGCTGCTTGAACAGGTTTCCATCGAAGGCTACGAAACAGGCTATGCTTATCTGGTTGATAAAGACGGAACAATGTTATATCATCCCGATCCGGCAAAGATCGGCAATCCTGTAGAAAATACTGTTGTACAGGGACTGGTAATAGATATCGGAAACAACTTCTATCCCGCTCCAGAGGTAATCAATTATCTGTATAAAGGCACAGAGAAAATTGCCGCTTATCATGTCTCTGACATCGACCATTCAATACTTGTCATCACTCTTGATGTGGATGACGTAAATGACAAGATATTCGGTGTACTGATAACATTTATCATTTATGCACTTATAGCATGTGCTGTTATCAACCTGATTGTCTACATAGTAGCTCGCATACTTTATGCAAAGCCTTACAGGGAGTTATACAAAGCATCCGTTTCCTTAGGCTCTCTTGATCTTAACGAAACGCACTCTTCCAGCCTTGAAAACCGACTTGACGAGTGCGGTGCCACCGCAAAGGCTCTTTCGGACATAAGGAAAAAGCTGGCTGATATCACCTTCGAGCTAAAGGATGTATCACAGGCCGTAATGAGCGATGCCGAAAAGATTCAGAATCTTTCTACCGATATAACAACAAATTCACGTTATAACTCCGGTTTCACTTCAGATCTTGCCGATAACCTTGAGATCACTTCAGAATCTGCCGGTCTTATAGATACCAACATAGACGAGATACATAAACGTACCATCGAGATTGAAAATCAGTCAGGTTCAGGCAGTGCTTTAGCGGAAAACATCATACAGCGTGCAGGCGCACTTAACGAACAGGCTGAAAGCTCTATAGCAGAGACCAAGAGAATATACGAGGAAATAAGAGAAAAAACAGACCTTGCCCTTTCCAATTCAAGAGCTGTAGACAGGATTCAGGAGCTTACCGCTTCGATCAGATCCATATCGACCCAGACCTCGATGCTGTCTCTTAATGCAGCTATAGAGGCTGCCCGTGCAGGTGATCAGGGCCGTGGCTTCGCTGTTGTAGCAGGCGAGATTGGCGATCTTGCCGCTCAGTCAACCGAAACAGTTAACAACATCAATGTTATCATCACCGAAATAAGCGGCACAGTAAAAAATATGGCTGAGAGTCTCAGCCACATGATTTCGTTTATTGAAAATAACGTACTTCCGAGTTTGTCCTCATTATCCGATATCGGTATCAGTTATGCCTCGGATGCACATTCATTTATGGACAGCATGAGCAGTATCAATGTACTTGCTCAGGAGCTTAATACCTCCATACAGGAGATCGTTGTATCGATAGACGGCATCAATACCAATATCTCTACCGCCAATTCAAAGATCAACGATATCTCAGGCACCAATGATTCTATCGTCAAAGCCACTACTCTTTCCGACCGTCTGCTTGAAGACAACATGAGGGGATTTGCAAAACTCAATGAGATAATCAGAAAATTTAAGTAAATACAGAAGTTTCGGTAATAAGCATATCAAGGGGCTGATCAAAAGGATCGGCCTCTATTTTTTCGCACATCTGACAGTCAAAAGCTATACCGCATTTAGTAAAGCTCTTATCAGCATAAGCTGTAAAATACTTATCATAAAAACCTTTGCCGTAACCTATTCTATCAAGCTCATAATCAAATGCCAGACCGGGTACTATCATAAGACAGCCTTCGGGATCCAACTCTTCTTCGGTTACCAGTGGTTCTCTTACCCCAAAGTATCCGGCTTCTAACATATCCAAACTCGTTATCTTGTAGAATGTCATTTTATCGCCTTCTACCTTCGGTACACCGACTTGTTTACCGTCATTAAGAGCTGTTAATATCAGATCATCCGTGATCACTTCGCTTCTAAATGAAACATATGTGAGTATGGTTTTAGCATTTCTATAAGCCTCGGTATTCATAAGCTTGCGGATTATCATATCAGAAAGAGCCTGAACCTCTGATTGGCTCAGGCTGTCTCTTTCTTTCGCTTTTAATTTTCTTAAAGCAGATTTATCCATTTTACTTCCTTTTATCAATCACAAGGAAATTCCCAGATTGAAGATCAGATTCACCCTTTTAAAGATGAAACAACGTCTGTAAATACTTTCTCAGATACTTCCTTGCTGTTAGCTATCAAAGTATCGGCTTTTTTATTCATACTTAAAGCCAGTTCTTTGTTTTTCATGTATTTGGTGTTGATATAAACATTCAATGAAGCACATTCCATGGCTGTCATACATGTTTTAATGGCACATGCCGCATCACTTACCACAAGTCTGCTACCTTTTTCGGCTACTATAGCAGAAAGTTCTATGGCTCTGGCACACTTTTCCATTATCTCAAAGGGTACTTCAGCAGCATGTACAAGTTCTCTCTCTAACGTTTCTTCCTTAAACTTTTTCTGCTCTTCTGTATCTGTAGGAAGTCCATAAGCTTTTGACAAAGGCAGGAAACCATCGGCATCCTTCTGTATAAGAGAGACAAACTCTTCTGCGAGATTATCGCACTCTGCCATGATCTCATACATCTCTTTTTCGACATCAGCAAACTTCTTCTTACCTACGGTTAAGTTAGCTGC
Organism: Lachnospiraceae bacterium; assembly: GCA_017553965.1. Next base: position 15,768 of record JAFZJK010000082.1, read on the forward strand.
CATCTTACAAAGAGAGATACCGAGTGAAGCTGTAAGAGCTGCGGCTCCGCCTCCACCGGGTACGGCATCTTTACTGCCAAGCTTATCTATAAAATCATTTATTCTGAGATTTCCGTCTAAAACACTCATGTTAAATTCTCCTGTTATTTCACTCCATTGTTACACGATGGAGCCGTGTCGTAGGAGTTCTTCCCATTTTGCTTTGCAAAACGGGCCCCTTCCTGCGACGTATTTAGAACAGACCGGATATCTTTCCGTTTTCGTCAACATCTATCTTCTCTGCTGCGGGTACCTTAGGTAAACCGGGCATGGTCATGATATCACCGGTAAGAGCTACGATAAAGCCTGCACCTGCAGATATCTTTAAAGAGCGTACCGTAATCTCAAATCCCTTGGGTGCACCAAGTAACTTAGCGTCATCGGAGAAGCTGTACTGAGTCTTAGCTACACAGATAGGCACGTTACCGAAACCAATCTGGTTAAGTGTAGCAATATCCTTCTTTGCCTGAGCTGTAAATACTACGCCGTCGGCATGATATACCTTCTTAGCTATATTCTCAAGTTTTTCTTCAATAGTCTGATCAAGCTCGTAGCTGAATGTGAAGTCCTTATTTAAGGGCTCTCCGTTAGCATCTGTAGCGTTGCAGAGACGTACTACTTCTTCTGCAAGCTCTACGCCGCCTTCGCCGCCCTTTTCCCAAACCTTTGAAAGAGCCACGTTACATCCGAGTTCACTGCACTTCTTTCTTACAAGTTCA
>JAFZJK010000083.1 GCA_017553965.1 Lachnospiraceae bacterium
GTCTACATTCAGCTTAAGCTCCAGTCCCTTTTCATCGACACGGGGCTTGATCATGCTCACCAGATCCTTAGTCACATACACGGAATCGTACTCACCGTTGATGATCTCCATTTTCCCGGCTTCAACCTTTGAAAGATCAAGGATATCATTTACCAGCGAAAGAAGTGTCTGGCCGCTCTTTTTGATATTTGAGGCATATGAAAAGATTTCTTTTTCATCCGTCTCACGAAGTATCATCTCGTTAAAACCAAGCATGGAATTGATAGGTGTCCTTATTTCGTGGGACATATTTGCTAAGAATTCACTCTTTACCTTGTTGGCAGACAGTGCATCCTGCTTTGCCTTTTCCAGCTCGTTAAGAGTTTTTATCAGCTTACGGTAATCGGGAGTCTCAAGTGAAAACATCACCATAAGCAGTGCTATCGGGACCACTCCGAATGTAAGGTAAAGCTCGGTAAGGAATACCAGCTGGATGGTCATGGCCACAAACACGATCGAAACAAACGACAAACAGGATATCCACTGCCTCTTTGAAAAACATCTTCGGTATAAAAAGATGAAAAGCAGGGATGCGATCATGAATAAAGCCGGTGCTATATAACCCACCACATAGAGGCTTCCGTGATGATATATTCCTTCTGCATCAAACGAAAACTGAAGGCCTGTTATAGGATTTGACAGCGAAAAGACAAAGAGCAGTATTATCACTGTCCACCTGAATATCTCATATTTTTTATTCCTGGTGATCTCCGCTATGTAACTTACTACATATCTTTCAAAAGCTACAGCTGTTAAAAATCCGGCGATAAAATATCCCGACGTCAAGATATGGTTTATTATATTCCACTCCGGTCTCTCTATCGAGATCGTTATGGCCGAAGCCATATCCAGGATCTGGGAAGCCAGGATCCAGTAAACCATATTGATAAAAGCTTTGTCACTTCTGGTCCTTGCCACATAGTTCATCTTGAAATTGTAGGCAATGACGAGAGTTACTATACTTCCCAGAATCTCAAAGTCTATATTAAACTTCATCGACTACCCCGCATCTTTCCTTTTACAAGGTGACACCGTCCTTAAATATCGCTATTTCACGGTATCCGTTTCTTTCATTTGCAGTTTCTTCTCCTTCAGCCACACTCAGAACATATTCTATAAGGTCCTGGCTGATATCGATACCTTCTATCATGGGTCCGGCATTAAAATCTATCCAGCCGGGTTTTCTGTCCGCCAAAGAATCATTGGTAGCTATCTTTACTGTCGGTACCGGTGCTCCGAGCGGAGTTCCCCTTCCGGTAGAAAACAGTATCATATGACAGCCCGCAGCCGTAAGATTGGTAACGGCTACCATATCATTTCCCGGACCGTTTAAAAGGTTAAGACCTCTCTTTTTTACTGTGTCCCCATAATTTAATACATCAACCACTTCGGCTCTTCCACCCTTCTGGATGCAGCCCAGGGATTTTTCCTCTAACGTGGTGATACCTCCGGCTTTATTTCCGGGCGAAGGGTTTTCATATATCTCCTGACCGTGTTCGGTAAAGTAGTCCTTGAAATTATTGATCAGGGATACTGTCTTATCAAATGTACCTATATCAGTACACCTGTCCATCAGTATGGTCTCGGCCCCGAACATCTCGGGTACCTCTGTCAGTACAGTGCTGCCGCCCTCGGCTATCAGGTAGTCCGAAAACTGACCGATAAGCGGATTGGCGGTGAGTCCTGAAAATCCGTCTGAGCCACCGCATTTAAGACCCACTTTAAGCTTCGATACAGGTACTTCCACTCTTTCAAAGGTATCGGCGTATGCCTTTAGCTCCTCGATCAGTCTGATACCTTCTTCTATCTCATCATCATAGTCCTGTGCGTTTAAAAACTTTACTCTTTTTTCGTCAACGGGACCGAGCACTTCCTTAAATGCCGCAATATTGTTGTTCTCACAGCCGAGTCCCAATACCAGTACCCCGCCGGCATTCGGGTGGTTTATCAGACCTTTAAGTATCTTCTGAGTCATCTTGTGATCTCAGCCCAGCTGCGAGCATCCGTAAGGATGGGTAAAACAGAATGCACCGGTCTCCCTGCTTAGAGCTTCTGCCACCTTATTCACACAGCCTACGGTATTTATGATCCAGATATCGTTTCTGATACCTATATCTCCGTTTTCTCTCTTGTATGCCATGAATGTCCTTCCTTGAGGCTCCGGCATATCATATTTTTTATAGTGATACGAATATTCCGTTTTATCCTTAAGGTTGGTCTTAAGGTTATGCGAATGCACGCTCTCGCCGGCCTTGATACCGGCAGTGGCATGTCCTATCGGGAATCCGTATTTTATGACGTTTTCGCCTTCGGCAATATCAGTGAGAGCAACCTTATGTCCGGTCTCCACATCTACTGCCACATTATCGGAAGGATGTATCTTTATAGTCCCCATAACCGTATACTCCGTTTTAATCAAGCAATCCTTCTATAGTCTTACCTACACCGTTTTTCTGTATGGATTCATAGTATTTCTCTACTTCATCCTTCATGAAGGAAAGATCCTGTCCCCAGTACTGCTCTTTCTTTAAGATATCCGCAACACTTGCTGTCTTCATGAATGCCATGATATCCTCGTTGTCATTGGTCTCATCGGTCCTGTAGAACGCGATGAGTGCTGCAAGTGAGAACGTAAGGCATTTGGGAAGATAACCTTTCTGCTCATTATACTCAAGTATGGTAGGAAGCACTCTTGCCTTAAACTTACTTACCGAATTAAGCGCAATACTGAGTAACTGATGCTTTACAAAGGGATTGGAGAATCTCTCAAGCACTGCTTTTCCGAAAGGTATGTCTTCATTCTGATGTCCCAGGGTAGGGATTATCTCCTCAAATATAACCTTGTTCAGATACTTGTTTATAAGCGGATCGTCCAGACATTCCTTAACGGTTGAAAGCCCGTACAGGCGTGCCGCAAGTACCATGGATGTGTGTCCGCCGTTAAGTATTCTTACCTTTCTCTTTTTGTAAGGCTTTACATCCGGTGTCCAGATGACATTTATGCCGGCCTTCTTTAACGGAAATTCATCTTCGTGGTTGCCCTCTATTACCCAGAGATGGAAGATCTCAGCTGTGTTCATCAGCTTATCTTCTTCTCCTAGTCTCTCGGTAAGGGCCTCTACCTCATCCTTCGGATATCCTGTACATATCCTGTCTACCAGGGTATTGCAGAAATCATTTTCACTCTCGATCCA
>JAFZJK010000010.1 GCA_017553965.1 Lachnospiraceae bacterium
ATGAGTTTGAGAAGAAAATTCGGTCTTGAAGATGACGTGATCACTCCCAAGACAAGAATACTGATACTTAAGCCGGAACCTCAGGCTTCAATCGGTTTTTTGGTTGACGAGGTTAAAGAGGTGCTGACCTTATCGGATGCCGATATAGACCATGTATCCAATCCCGATGACAAGACAAGTTATGTGACAGGTGTCGGGAAACATGTAAAAGGACTTATTTCTATCATGAATGTGCCTGCGGTGCTGACCGAAAAGGAAACAGCAAACCCGTAATTTTGCGGAGGGACCGGTAATGGAAGAACTTAGACTTGAAGAATTGTCCGAAATGGAATTTGACGTCTTAAAGGAGATATCAAATATCGGTACGGGAAATGCAGCCACTGCCATATCCAAAATGCTTGACGGCAGGGTGGATATAAAGGTTCCTGACATCAGATTTTTGGATTTTAATGAGCTTTCCGAGATAATCGGAGGGGCTGAGAATGAGGTAATAGGTATCCTGGTAGCGCTTGAAAGAGATGTGGAAGGCATGATGATGTTTGTCATGGATAAAAAATCCGCATCCGTAGTGGTAAGCGGCATTTTGGGTCGTGAGTATACAGAGCTCGGGGGGTTGCCCGATGAAATGGAAACATCGGTGCTTAAAGAGTTTGGCAACATCATAGCCGGTGCTTACCTGTCTGCGATATCCAAGCTTACGGGAATGGCAATTATACCCAGTGTACCTGCATTGTCGGATGATATGGCAGGCGCCATACTTTCTGTCCCGGCCATAGAATTCGGTAAAATGAGCGACAGGGTACTTCTGATACAGTCGGAGTTTTCCGGCGGAAGCGGGAATGCAGAAGGCTTCTTTATTCTGGTTCCCACGCTAAAGGGTTTTGATAATATATTTACGAAATTAGGTTTAAAGAAGGGTTGAAATGGGAGAACTGATCAGAGTCGGCATGGCCGACATGAATATATGCAGGGCTCCCGACAGGATAACAACTCTCGGTCTGGGGTCATGCATCGGACTTGTTTTATTTGATATCGGTAACGCAGTATGCGGGATGATACATATTATGCTTCCGGACAGTTCCATTTCAAAAGTCAGGGATAATCCTGCGAAGTTTGCGGATACGGGCATAGATGAGCTTATAAAAAGGCTTGAACGTGCCGGACTGCGATCCTCTTCGTTATGTGCCAAAATGGCGGGAGGAGCAAAGATGTTCTCCGTAGGGGGAGCTGATGGAACGTTGAGCATCGGAGAGAGAAATGCGGAAGCTGTAAGAAATATTTTAAAACAGCGGAATATCCCTCTTATTTCACTTGATTGCGGCGGGACATACGGAAGGACGATCGAATTTGATCCGATAACGTATCGCCTGAAGATCAGAGCGATAGGGAAAAAAGAGGTATATATTTGATTAAGGTGTACGGAGGCGTAAAGTGAAAGATAAACCTATAGCCGGCTTGATAACACTGATTGCGGGACTGATAGCATGTATTTGCTGCATAATTAACAAAGCAGGACTTTTAACAACACTTATAACGGTTTTGGTAGTTCTGTTTGTGTTTATGATAATAGGACTTATCGTAAACTCAATAGTAGCAAAACAGGACAGGGAAGCCGAAAAAAGGTTAAAGGATCAAAAACAAAAAGAGGACGAAGAAAAGGCGAATAAGAATCTGCAGGAAATGTCGGAGCTTTCGGGTGAAAACGGGGATAAGGATAGATAATCCGAAGGTTTCCAACCTATCAAAAGAGGGTTAACAGGGGGTTCAGAAAATGGCAGCTGACAGAGACAAAATGTGGAGTGAGTACAGTAAACAGAAAACTCCCCAGTTAAGGGAGAAGCTTATAATCGAATACTCCGGGCTTGTAAAGGTAGTGGCCGGCAAACTCAGTATGTACTTAGGATATACCGTAGAGTACGATGATCTTGTCGGATATGGCATATTCGGACTTATTGATGCCATTGATAAGTTTGATTACGGCAAGGGCATAAAGTTTGAGACATATGCGTCGTTGCGTATCCGTGGCGAGATACTGGATCAGATCAGAAAGATGGACTGGATACCCAGGACAGTACGTCAAAAGCAGAAGCAGCTCGACATGGCTTACCGTAAGATCGAGGAGAGAACGGGCAGACTTGCTACGGATGAAGAGATAGCCGAAGAACTTGGCATTACCTTGGAAGAATTATGCAACATGCAGAATGAGACTAAGGTAAGCAACATCATATCTCTTGATGAGTATATGGAGCAGGGCGATTCTAAGGTAGAACCTGTTGAGACCAAGGAATATATGCAGCCTGACAGAGTTGTGGAAAAGGAAGAATTAAAGAAGCTTCTTTTAGAGGTACTCGAGACACTTACCGAAAAAGAGAAAAAGGTTATTCTTCTGTACTACTATGAAGAGATGACCTTGAAAGAGATCAGTAATGTTATGGATGTATCCGAATCCAGAGTATCCCAGCTTCATTCCAAGGCTTTGATCAAGATGAGGCAGCGTCTTGGCAACAATATGCAGATGTTCTTAGGATAATAAACGACGAATGATGCTAAGCAACGTTTGTCAGTCGGTTTATGAAAGGAAGTGAAGGATATGACAATGAACGGTTTCTTTCGTCTTGACGTAAGAAAGGACGGAGCTTACTTAATAGTTTACCCACCAACCGACGGAGGCCAGCCTTGTCAGCCTTCAGAGGTCCTGCAGTATCTGGATACGTATCAGATACCCTACGATAAGATCGCTATATACAATCTGATGAAGACCTTTAACGAGAAGAAGGAACTGCGCATTACCACTTCTTCCGTTTCACGTCTTGATGAAACTCTCGTATTTGAGTTTACCGATAGCTTTATGTCGGTTACCGGACGGTTTTATCCCGAGATAGAAGGCGGAAAAAAGCTCTCGAAAGAAGATATAATCTGGCTGTTAAATCATAAGGGCGTAAAATTCGGTATAAAAGAGGATACGATAGAGGATTTCTTAGAGCACAGAATGTACTGCACCACATACGTTCTTGCTGAAGCACAGCTTCCGATAGAGGGTTCGGATGCCGAGATAACATATCATTTCAATACCGATCTTACAAAGAAGCCTAAGCTTAATGAAGACGGCTCGGTTGATTTCCATCAGCTGGATAATTTGAGTAAGGTAACAAAGGACCAGATACTTGCCACATTAAAACCGGCGGTATACGGAAAGCCCGGAACGGATGTGCTCGGAAGACAGATAGCCCCCAAAAAGGTAAATGTCATCTTCTTAAAGCAGTCCAAGAATACAAGGCTTTCGAGCGATGGTCTGGAGCTTGTATGCAATGTCAACGGGCATGCGGTATTAACAGACAGGCAGGTATTTGTTTCGGATACCTATGAGATACCCGGCAATGTGGATGTGGCTACAGGAGACGTCGAGTATAACGGAAGCGTAAAGATATCCGGAAATGTCAACTCCGGTTACAAAGTACATGCCGAGGGCGATGTAATAGTGGACGGCATAGTTGAAGGCGCCGAGATAATCGCGGGCGGCCAGATAGTGCTTAAACGTGGCATTCAGGGCATGAGTAAGGGTGTACTTAGGGCCGGCGGAAACATAGTTGCCAAGTTTATCGAGAGCGCCGAGGTAGTGGCAGGCGGGTTCATCCAGACAGAATCCATAATGCACAGTAAGGTTCAGTCGGGCGCCGAGATAATAGTAAAAGGCAAAAAAGGCTTTATCACCGGCGGAGTCATTAAAGCATCCAAATATATTGATGCGAAGACGGCCGGTTCTGTAATGGGGACCCAGACCATTATAGAGGTCGGTGAAAACATGGTGCTGGTTGAGGAAGAACGTGAGCTGTTAAACGAAAAACGAAATATCCGCGAAAACCTTGATAAATCAGAGAAGATCATATTCTATCTGTCCAAAAAGATCAAGGACCGCGAGCAGCTTCCTCCGGAGAGGATAGTACAGTTCCAGCAGCTTTCGGTCAGCATAAACGAGTATAAAAAGAGATTAAAGGAAATCGAAGAAAGGTTGGGAGAGATCGATTCGATGCTCAGCAACGCATCCAAGGGATATGTGAATGTGGATGATGTTATCTATCCCGGATGCAAAGTCACGGTTGCAAGCGTTACTACTTATATAAAAGCCGAGACCAAACACTGTTGTCTGGTTAGGGACGGAGCGGATATAAGAGTGACTGCTTACAGATAATTTTCAAAGTACTTGTATTTAATACTTGTATTTAATACTTGTATTTTAAGGCACAAAAGTATAAACTCTGGATAGGAGGGATTTTATGATAACACCTATTGAAATGTATTCTATGGTACCAAAATCCCAGGAAGCCTCGATGATACACAGTGCTGCGAATGCTAAACATGCCGCACAGCATGAGAGCGGTATGCAGGAGATCGCGCATCAGGTCAGACAGAATACCCAGCAGATTGTGCATACGACCTCGGCAGAAAATCCTGATTACAGGTATGATGCCAAGGAACAGGGTAACGGAAGCTACTCTTCGGGAGAGAAAAAAAAGAAAAAGAAGGAAGATGGATCGGAGCCGGAAAAGAATGAGGACAAAAACGAGATGAAAAGCGGCTTTGATATAAGGATTTGAGAGTATGGGCGGATTAGAGATTGCATTATTGATATTTGCGGTTATTTTGATCGTAGTTAGTTTTTTTCTGGTAGATAAAAAGTCACCTGAGCCTGCGACGGCCAAGGTACCTGTACCTGACATGAAGCAGTTGAACGTGATAAGCGAGCGTGCCATTAAGGACATGAATACCAACGCCAACAAGCTTATCGAGAGCACGGAGGATCAGCTCGAGGCCATATCTAACGATAAGATAATGGCCGTAAACGAGTATTCTGACCAGGTGATCGCCAAGATAGACGAGAATCACAAAGAAACCGTATTTTTATATCAGATGCTCCAGGATAAGGAAAAAGAGCTTAAAGAAACAACACAGCGTATGGAAGAGCTCCGCATTTACTGCGAAAAGCTCCTGCACGACAATCCGGATGCAGCTACAGCAGCTAAGAGTACCGGCAAGAAGGAGTATTTTGCGGCTCTTGATGAGCTTTCAAACGCTAACAGCCCTGCACCTGCACCTGTTACAGAAGAAGACCGTCCTGCACGTAAGCTTGATATAGGTATGGAGGATTTCAGTTTTGATGATGATGCTTCACAGCCTGCCCCCGAGCCTGAGGTTAAGGACAACAAAAAGATGAAGTCCAAGGACAGAGCTAAGCAGAGACTGACAACCGTATCAAGTGATGTTAAGCAGAATATGGTAAAGAATGCTCCGGAGAAGTCTGAAAAGACAAACGAAGTTATAGCATTGTATAAGAAGAAAAAATCAGTTATGGAAATTTCTAAACTGCTCAATATGGGACAGGGTGAAGTAAAACTGATAATAGAATTATATTGCAAATAGTCCCGGAGGCAGCAGATGAAACTTAAGTATTATATGAGAGGTGTCGGAATCGGCATTTTGTTCGCTTTATTCATATTTGTGGTGATCATTAAACCGAATCTGAAACTCAATGAAAAAATAGACAGTAACACTGATAACAAGGAAAATACACAGGATGAGAGTCAGATAAGTAAGCTGACCGGGCAGACAGGAACCGATGTGACTTCGGCACCCGATGCAACAGGAGAGATAACTCCTACGGGAGATGTTATCGGTACGGAACCTTCACCGAGTGATACACCGGTTCCTACAAATGAGCCTACAGAGATGCCCACAGCAACACCTACACCGACGGCAACACCTGTACCTACTGAGGAGCCCACTCCGAGCTTAGAGGCAACACCTACGGAAGAGCCTACTCCCACACCTACTGAGGAGCCTACGGCAACACCTACGCCTACACCTACAGAGGCACCTACAGCGACACCTACGCCTACACCTACGGAGGTACCTGCAGCAACACCTACGACTACACCTACGGAGGCACCTACAGCGACACCTACTCCCAAGCCTACAGAGGCACCTACAGCAACACCTACTCCCAAGCCTACGGAGGCACCTACAGCAACACCTACTCCTAAGCCCACAGCAGTACCTACAGCAACACCTGTACCTACGGATGATCCGGAGCCTACAAGCAAGCCTGAAAAGAATAAGACCATAAGTGTTACTATAGCAAAGGGTACTACATCGGAGCAGTTCAGCCAGGCTATGGAAAAAGCCGGAGTGGTAGATGACTGGAGCGCACTTAACAAATACCTTATAGAAAGCGGTTACGCGTACCAGCTTCAGTATGGTACATTTAAGCTTAAGAAGGGTCTCACATATAAAGAGATAGCTGAGATCTGCAGCAAGTGGCCGGGATGATAGTACTGCCCATATAAGGTGATACCGATTGGGTATCACGAAAGAAAAAATGGTAGTAATACAAAAGCCCTCGGAGATTTAACTCCGGGGGCTTAATTTGTTGGTCATATAGAATTTTTGTTATGTTTTAAGCGATAATTACGATTGGCTTTTATCATAACTTGAAGTAGGATACCGCATCCTTAAGCGAATCGGAAAGCTCATTTAAGTGGTCCGTATCATTGCTTATATTGATGACATTCTTAGATATCTGAGATACTGAAGAAGTAACCTCTTCATTGGTTGCTGCGGTCTGCTCGGATATAGCGGAAAGATCGGTAACGGCATTGGTGATAACTTCTTTGATATCATTAAGTTCATCTGTGATGGCTGATACAGAATCAATCTCGTTAACCGAAGTCTTGATCTCGGAGTCGAGCACATTGAATTTATCACGTGTGATACCAAGTAAGCGTTGTTCTTCGGCAATGATCTTTTCAACTTCACGGGACTGGGCAACACAATCATCGGACTGGGCTGAGATCTCGGATACAATCTCGGTTATCCTCATTGCGGAATCGTTGGACTGTTCTGCTAAGTGCTTGATCTCCTCGGCTACTACACCGAAGCCTCTGCCGCTTTCACCGGCACGTGCGGCTTCTATGGAAGCATTAAGAGCGAGCAGGTTGGTCTGGTCTGCGATCTCGGTAATAAATCCGACCATTTCCTCGATCTTTCTGATGGATGTATTGGTATCGGAGATCTTACGTGAGATGATCTCGATAGCTTCTGCGGATTTCTTGCTGCTGACTGTCATGTTATCGATACAGCCGGCTGCTTCTTCATTGGCAGCAAGCATATTGTCGGAGCTTGTATTTAAGTGCTCGGTATTTGCTACGATGCTCTCTATCATGGAGCCCATGGAGATAACCTTAGTATTTATCTCCTGAACGCTTTCAGCCATGGTTTCGGTAGCCTGTGAAAGGCTGTCCATGGATTTTGTGATGTGTTCTGCACCGGTGGCTGACTGTCTTACAAGACCCGAAGTTGATTCCATGGAGACTTTGAGTTCTCCGGCAGATGCCCTTATCTTTGAGATGGACTCGTTTAACGCGTATGATAAACGTTTTGCAGATTCAATAAGTGAAACAGTCTCATGGATAATGGATTTTGCTCGTATGGTAACGGATTCACCGTTGGAAAGCTTCTTTATATTATTGGCGATGTTTTTAAGTGGAGTGGAGATCTTTCTGGAGATGATGATAGTCCCTACCAGGAAGAATGCCATAAGGATAACTGCACTGATCAGGATCTTTAAGGTAAGGTTACGTTTAAGATCGCTGATATCATGTGTGGGTTTACCTGCAAATGCCATTCCGACAGCCTTTCCGTCGGCACCTAAAAGTGGCATATAATATACGTAATAATCGTTTCCGTTTATAACTACGTCATTGGAGTAATAGTCTTCACCGGACTGGATAGTCTCCCAGATTCCATCGCTGGAAGAGGTGCCTATTATACGTTCTCCGTTTTCGTCCTTTATGGTGGTCATGAAACGGACATCTTTTTTAAAGAGAGTGAAATCAATGCCAGTAGTGGCCATTTTATCAAGGTATTCCGTATCATATTCGCAGAAACCGTCTACAAGGTCGTTGTCGTTTACAAGGTCGTATTCGTAATACTCCTTAAGTCCCTTGGCAGCAAGCCTTAGCTCTTCTTTGATATTATCTTCGATACTGCTTACGGAAGAGGTAATGCTTATAAGCGACAGAACGATGATACCAACTATAAGAGGTATCAGTGCAAAC
>JAFZJK010000084.1 GCA_017553965.1 Lachnospiraceae bacterium
AAGCTGCTTTAGCCTTAAGTGCCAGGTTTGCTTTTTCTATCATGGCCTTGGCATCATCCGCCGATATCTCACCCGCGTGTTCCGTAACATATGCGAAACCGACAAATCTCTTTAAGTCCACCTCATCTATTTTCTTTCCGTCATTTACAAAATGATAAGGTGCATCCACATGTGTCCCGTTATGGGCACACATCTTTATGGCGGTCAGGTTGCATACCGCTCCGTCATTTATGTTTAACACCCTTATGCGTTCCGGCTGCGGATCGCCCGGATATACCGCACAGTTAAATACTTCCTGGGAAATGTCATAGACTTTCATACTGCCCTGCTCCTTTCCTTACAATGGTATACGCCTGCTATCAATGCTAAGCTTCAAATACCTTTATATACTCGCCTTCAAGTGTCTTGAAAATAAACCTTCTGTCTTCCAGTACGATATACCCTCTCGGACTGTCATTCTTAGGGATGGAAACAGAACCCGGATTCATATAAACAAAGTCCTGTCCGTCCTCGCATACCATGACGTGAGTGTGCCCGGTAAGAAGTATATCTCCCTTTCTCATGGGTGGCAGGTTTTCTATATTATAGATATGACCGTGAGTAGCGTATACCATTCTTTCCCCTACAGGTAATAACATGTAATCAGCCATCACCGGGAATTCAAGTACCATCTGGTCGACCTCTGCCTCACAGTTTCCGCGTACTGCAAATATACGGTCCTTATATGTATTTAACAGTTCTATGACTGTCTTGGGAGCATACTCTTCAGGCAAGTCGTTTCTCGGCCCGTGATACAGGATATCACCGAGAAGTATCAGTCTGTCCGCTGCCTCGTTTTTAAATGCGGCAAGCAGTTTCTTACAATACTTTGCAGACCCGTGTATGTCGGAAGCTATCATTATCTTCATATCATTTTCCCCTTACTTATCACACCGAATAACTATATTTGTAATCGGTATACATCTTACTTTATTATGGTTGATTTGTCAATAAAAGTGGACAATCACACCCCTAATATGTTAGAATTACCCATGTACTTCCGAACAGGTAAAAGAGTAATGACCGGAGGAAATAATACTGTGAAGATAACCGTTTTTTGCGTAGGAAAAATAAAAGAAAAATATTTTACTGATGCCATAGCCGAATACTCTAAGAGGCTCTCCAGATACTGCACGCTTGAGATAGTTGAAGTGCAGGACGAAAAGACACCTGACGGTGCCGGAGAAGCTATAGAGCAGAAAATAAAAGAAAAAGAAGGCGAACGCCTTCTTTCTAAAATCAAGGACGGATGCTTCTGTATAGCTCTGGCCATAAAAGGAAAAAAACTCACATCCGAAGGTTTAGCCGCAAAAATAGAAGAACTCGGTAACGGCAGCGTCGGACATATCGGCTTTGTTATCGGAGGGTCCTTGGGACTGTCCAACGAAGTGCTCAATAGATGTGATATGCAGCTGAGCTTTTCAGATATGACATTCCCGCACCAGCTGATGCGTGTCATACTTTTAGAACAGGTATACAGAGCATACAGGATCATAAGCGGTGAACCATACCATAAATGATCTGTTATCTTAATTCATATTCAATACTTAGATCATTCCCTAATATATGCAGCTTACCAATTGCTCCTGAGATAACAGGTATCTGAGGAGGCAGGTGGCCGAGATCTGTATCGAAAATGATGGGAACATTATGCTTTTCTAAAACCTGAGTTACAGCCAGATAGTTATCCATCCCCATGGTTTCCGCATTAAAATGTAAAGGACGTCCTACCATAAAGCCTTTTGCGGTATCAAACCAACCGGCACTGTCCAGCTGCCATACTGCACGGAATACACTTAACGGCTCTAAGTCACAGGACTCAAAAAACCAGAAAGTACCATCCTCTTTATACTTTTCATTAAACTCTTTTACTTTGTCATATTTAGTACCGCACAGGCAGCATAAAAGGTCTAAGCAACCTCCGAGCATACGACCGGTTATGTTAATTTCTGGGCACTCGTCTTTTGTGTAGAGCTTCCCGCCGGTATATACCTTCTGGCAGTATGCTTCAGTAGCATTTACCGTAACCAACGGATTTTCTTCGTCAGCATCCTTTTCAAGTTCCCACTTATCATAATTTGAAAACTTAAAGCTTTTCCCTGAGAGCAGGCTCATAGCATCCGTCAGGTATTTATGCATCGGCCTCATACCGAACGATGAAGCACACGGACCGTATATGGCCGCCGTATCACACAATGTAGGCAGGGTAAATGTCAGGTTGGTATTATCAGAATACCCCATAAACCACTTAGGACTTGCCTTGGCTATAGCTTCAAAATCAACATAGCCTAAGTCCTCACACATGGTCTCCCCGCCGCCTACGGATATGATACAATCGCTTTTATCATTTGTAAAAAAGTCGTTTATCTCCGAGCCGCAGTCTTTGGCATTGGTGCTCTTACCTATCCCGTCCTCTTTATATACATTAGGTCCGGTAACTAAACAATATCCTTCGCCTTTAAAATACTCCAATGCCGATCCAAGTCTCGTCCTGTACCAGTCAAGCGTACATCCGAATGAGGGAGCAATAAAACCTATTCTGTAATTTTCTTTTATAAAACCGGGATATCTCATAATACACTCCAAATCTGTAATCTTAAAGTTCTATTTCCAACCGGTAGTCTATCATAAAACCCAACGCCTTAAAAAGCGTTGGGTTTTGGCTTACATATTCTCTAACAGTTCTTTTCTGATACCGGCGAGTCTGTCCTCACATAGGCCAAAGTTCATGCTCTTATATGACCAAGCAGCACGTCCGATACCGTATTTCTTAAATATAGGATTGATGGTCTTGTACCACTCAAGAGTATCCTCGGGTGTAGCCAGATCTATAACTCCGTACTCACCGCAATAAAGAGCTACATCTCTCTCCTGAGCTGTCTTGATGGCACTCTCAAACATCTTCTCAAAGTAAGTACTGTCAATAACATCATCTTCCTTGGTGGGTACAAAGAAGTCCTTATCCCAGTTAACGCTTATGGGACGGCAAAGAGCCTTATACTCTCCGTATGTCTTCTTAAAGCCCATCCTGAAATCACGGGGCATTACATCTATCCAGCCTGCACCCTGATGTGTAAAGATCAGAGGCTCATAGCAATGGAAGTTGTAGATAACATTCTCATCGTAAGGAGGATCAAGGTCCTTAACTGCGGAAACATGATTATTCCAGTAGCTTCCTACAAGTATCTTTACATTGGGAGCTATCTTTCTTATCCTCTCGATACATCTCTTGATGATACCGTTCCATACGGTTATAAAACTCTGATCGGTAACCTCATTTAAGAGCTCAAAAGCTACATTTTCACCTATGTTTCCGAATCTTGTAGCTAAGTTTTCCCACATCCTGATAAAGCGTTCCTGACTGGACTCGTTCTCAAAGAAACCGTCCTCTTTCTCATCCTTGTCAAAAGAGAATCCGAAGGTCTTATGTATGTCCAGTATCATGTTAAGTCCGCTGTTTTGGCACCATTCTATAGCTTTTGCGATATATCCGAAGCCTTTCTCGATGTAGTTACCCTTTTCGTCCTCGATAAGGTTGTAATCCACAGGTATTCTTACGTGATCAAGCCCCCAGCTGCTGATATTTTTAAAATCAGCTTCATTTACAAAACTATCGTAATGCTCATATGTATGCCTGCACTGTGACAGCCAGCCTCCGATGTTGACACCCCTCTGGTAACCCTTCCATTCTTTCATAAAATACCTTCCTCCTGTTTATATGATCATCAATATTTTAAAGGAAATCGTCCACTTCCTTAAGATTCTCAAATATCTTCCACGCTTTGGCCTTCATCTCATCATCCGGCATGATAAGGTCCGGTACCATGATAGGTCTCATGCCTGCTGCGTATGCTGCCCTGATTCCGTTATACGAGTCCTCTATCACTATGGTCTCGTCAGGTACTCCGCCAAGTCTCTCACAACTAAGTAAAAATACCTCCGGATCGGGCTTACCCTTTTTATACATACCGCCTCCGACCACATCATCAAAATACCCGATGAGCCCAGTATCAGTAAGCTGCGGAACCACGCGTTCTACAGGCGTAGACGATGCTAATCCCAGCATATATCCCTTTGCCTTAAGGCTTGCAAGGCACTCTGCCGCATAATACTTTAACGGCATCCCCTGTTCCTCTACGTATTTGTCGAAAAACACCAGAGTCTCTTTTCTGAATCTCTCTCCTGTTAAACCTTCTAAAGATCTGCTGCCTTTGCATCCATCCTGTCTGCTCTTTTCTATGTATCTGTCGAGCACGCTTATGATATTGTAATCGGGAGTACCTATGGCCTCTCTAAAGGCTGACATAATATCCTTTATACCATACTCCCCTGCCAGATCGATCCACACCTTTTTGTCAAGGCTTTTCGAATCGAACAGGACTCCGTCCATGTCGAAAATAACTGTTTTTATGTCTTTTTTCATATCTTTATATTTGCTTTCGTAACCCTGCACTTACGTATCATCTTATTTCTTACCTCTAAGATGCTGATGGTGTAATCGCCGTAAGTTACATTTTCTCTCTCGCCGTCGCTCGGTATCCTGTCAAGTAAGCTGATGATAAGACCGTTAACCGTATCGAAATCTTCTAAGTCGCTCTCCTTTATCTCGATGCCGGTCTCCTCAGCCACTTCCTTTAAGTCAGCCTCGCCACGCAGTATGTATGAACCATCTTTGGCCTTGATGATCATCTGCTCTTCGTTGTCAAACTCATCCTCGATATCGCCGACTATCTCCTCCAGGATATCCTCCATAGCCACCAACCCTGCAGTCTGACCGTACTCATCTATAACGATAGCCATATGGTTCTTTTTAGCCTGCATCTGGTTAAAAAGCTCATCTATCGTCATGGTATCGGGCACGAAAAACGGCTTCCTCGCAATGTCTTTTAATCGTTTAGAAGAACTCTCCTCCGATACATAGCACTTTGCGATATCCTTTAAATGCAGCACACCTATGATATTATCTATGTCGTCGACGTAAAGCGGGTATCTCGAAAAAGCCTCTCCCGCCATAAACTTGAGCGCTTCCTCCATGCTCATTTCCGCATCGACAGCCACTATCTTTGTACGGTGAGTCATGATATCCTTAGTCTGCTTTTCATCAAAAGAAATGATATTAGAGATCATTTCCGCTTCGTCATCATCGATGACTCCCTGTTCCTGACCTTCGTTAACTATCGAGATGATCTCTTCCTCGGTAACATTACTCTCAAGGTCCTTTAGCTTAATACCGAACGGGAACAGCAGTACCGCACATAAGCCTTCAAGCAATACACTTAAAGGTATTAAAATATAGGTTATGGCCTGCATAAATCCGAAAAGCCTGTAAAACTTCTTTTCGGTATTGCGGTTTCCAAGCCGGTCCGGAAGTATGTAAGTAAAAAGTATGATTAGAAGTATCAGTGCTATGGTGCTTACAGCTATGACGATGCTCTTTGTCATAGTGTTGCCGGAAGTCTCAAGTATCCAGTTTAAAGGGCCAGAAGCAAAAAGTATACCCGTAACTATCCAAGCTATACCCCTTATCAGCCAGCATGCGTTATAAAAGTTACGCTCATGCTTATCGATAAAGGCAAGAGCCTTTTCACAGTCCCTGTTTTCATTCTCCGCCAAAGCACGCAGCTCATTCTCGCTTGCATGCTCAAAAGCCGATTTTGCCAAAGCCACAAAAAAATCAAATATAGCGATCAACGCGATGATTATCGCGCCGACCAGAGGGTCTATTTCCAT
>JAFZJK010000085.1 GCA_017553965.1 Lachnospiraceae bacterium
CAAGCGCCTTTATATCGTAATCGCTTCTGGTGATGTGGTGGCCGCCTCCTAAGTTAAGCCATTTTATTTTATACAGGAACTCTCCGAACTGCTCCTCTACTGCTTTAAATGTTGTGACCAACGCATCTGAATTCTGTTCGCATAACGTATGTACATGCAAGCCTTCTATGCCGCCTTCACCGAATACATAGTCCTCACGGAAGTTTTCTTTTGTTACTCCGAGCCTGGAACCAAAGGCACAGGGATCGTATATCTCATGACCTTCCTGTGTGGAACACATGGGGTTGATACGGATACCGGCACTGACTCCTGCCTTATTTACAACATCCTTGTATTTATCATACTGTGCAAAACTGTTAAATATGATATGGTCGCAGATCTTTACCAGCTCATCCATATGTTCCGGTTTATATGCCGGTGCATATACATGGTTTTCCTTCCCCATCTCCTCGTATCCGAGCTTTGCCTCATATAATCCGCTCGCAGTGGTACCACTGATGTATTGTCCAATGAGCGGATACAGAGAAAACATGGAAAAAGCCTTCTGCGCGAGCAAAATATGAGCTCCGCTCTCCTCTTCCACTCTTTTTAATATTTCAAGGTTCTTTTTTATCTTAGCCTCATCCACTATATAACAAGGCGTCTGTACATTTTCGAACATATCTATTCTCACTTTCTCATGTCAATCAGCAGAACTATTCTGCAATTGACCTTCTTAAAGGTATCGTACACGATTCTGTCCTGGGCCTTACCGAAACCCCGTTCCAACGGTAAGAATCCAATCCTATCTCTTCCGGTGTCACATCCTTGTACTTACCTTCCACACCCTTTATCCTTATCTCGTTTTCATCTATTTCCACCATAACATACAATGCGTGTTCATATGTCAGTATCCCCCGCATATGAGCATACTTTTCAGCCTTCTCAGGCGTGGAATTCATCAGGCTTCCCAGCCATACGTAAGAAGTCGAATTGACCGTAAAATACGGAATACCGTTTATAACCTCATATGCCGAACCATGGTCATGTCCGTTCATACAAAGAATGGTATTGCTGTCTTCCAGCAGTTTCCTGATCTGCTCCCTGTTTACCAGTCCTCTTCTGGCAAATTCATTTATCAGACTGTGATGTGAAAAAACAAGAACCTTTTTATCAGTTGCTAATTTTTCTTTAAGCCATTCCAACTCTTCATCGGACAAAATAGGAAATTCCGTGTTATCCTTATAGTTATTTTCAAAGAAGGGGTATGTGGCTCCTGCCTTTCTGCAGTAACAGGTGTTTAGGAAAATGAACCGGTATCCCTTCATATCCACAGAATAGTATGAGTCTTTAAGCGAGAGGAATTCTTTTATCTCATCGAGCTCATGGGCATCAGTCTCATGGTTTCCGATTATATAATAAATAGGAAATCCGGGGCTCTCTAACTTTTCTCTAACATGTTTATGTTTAGGAATGGGGTCACAGAGGTCTCCTAAGTAAATACACGCATCAGGCTTCTCCCTTTCCATTACATCCGTTAGCTCTTCAATACACCGATCTCCTTCTTTAAACACCCCGCCATAATGGAGATCTGCGAATACCATTAATCTTAAGCTCATGTTTTATCCCTTCTCCTTCCACTATAAGAGTATATAAAAGAGTCCTTTGTTTGTCAAATAGAACGAACGATATTATTTCCGAAATAATATTTCAAAAAATTTTTTCAGAAATATGTTGACAAACATTTTTATCTGTGTTATATAATATTTGCAGGCAGATATTATTTCTGAAATAATATTACCGAAATAATATTTGAAAAACATTATTAACCCGTCCGACTTAACCGGAAAAAGCCGGACCCACACGATCGCAGGCGTTGCCTGCAGAAAGGAAAGGACACATTATGGCTAAAAAGACAACCAACAACGAAGAAAACAAGAGACCTTTCACGGTAGAAGATCATCGCGAGCTAAGCAGACGTCACGCAAAGGCTAATAAAAATGCTGTTAATCTTGCTCTCGGGTTTCCCGGCGGAGACGAGTTTGAAAAGGATCTCACCGAGATCCTGGAAAGCGATTCAGAAGCAAAAGGCGAGACAGTAGTAGTCGCTCTTGTAGATTTTGACAATTTCTATCACATCAATGATGATTTCGGAGTAGAAGCCGGTGACACCGTACTTATCGAGACCGGAAGATACCTTCGTGCAAACACTCCTAAGGAAGCAAAGGTATACCGCATCGGCGGCGATGAATTCGGTATCATATTTGAGGGACTTACTGAAAGAGAAGACATTTTCTTATTCTTAAATGACCTTAAGAACAACTTTAGCGTTAAGACTCCCGACGGAGCAGCACAGACCATCACCATCGGTATGGCTACCGCATTCCTTGACGCATCACGTTATGCAGAGCTTGTAAGAAAGGCTGACGGTGCACTCTATCGTGCAAAGGCACAGGGTGGGAACCGTATAGCTATGGCCAAAGAAGAAAAAATGATCCCCAAGACCAGCCACTATACTCAGGATCAGCTACAACGTCTCTCAATGCTCTCAAGGCGTGAAGGCATCGGTGAAGCTATCCTTCTCCGCGAAGCTCTGGACATGCTTATCAGAAAGTATGATACCTGATATGTAAACTATTTAGGAGGTATCGGGATGGAAAAAAAAGAAGAACAATATGTTTATCGCAGAAGCAGAAGTGTTGCTATAGTAGTCCGAGATGGAAAGATCTTAATGGAAAGAGTATTCTACTTTGGCAGAGAGTTCTTTACCGTACCGGGCGGCGGTATAGAAAAGGGTGAGACTCCGGAAATAGCCGTCCTACGTGAACTTAAGGAAGAATGTGGGCTTGACGGTACCATCGTAAAACCTCTGTCCGTACAGTATAAAGAAAACGGATCGGCTGAGTACTCCTTTGAAGTAAGTATTTCCGACGATCAGGAAGCTATAACCGGATACGATCCCGAAGAGACATCCGACAACCCTCCGTTAAAAGAAGTACTTTGGATGAACCTTAATGAGATCAGCGAAAAAGACCGTGCATTCCTCTGGTCTTACGGACTCATGCTGGTACCGGGATTTTTCGATGAGATCAAAACCTGGGGCGACGAAATAAGCTACCCCGGACAGAAATAATATAAACCTCTTAAAATTATAAGGGCTTCG
>JAFZJK010000011.1 GCA_017553965.1 Lachnospiraceae bacterium
CCGGCTGCCCTCATGGCATCTCCGACTTCAACAGGAGTACCGAAACTCGGATACCCTCCGAACTTTTTGCTGTCATAAACAAAAATCGTTTCCTGATTGATGATCTTTACATCAAACTTCTCAAGATATTCCTTCATGTTCTCGAATATCTTATCATAATTGTAACTGCCGTCCTTCTGCTTTCCGGAATTTAGGATGTTTTCATGTATCAGAGCATCCCCGACAGCCGCCAGAGTGACTGTCTTTTCTGACTCAACCGTAACTCTGCATTTACATTTTATGGTTTTACTCTCTCCTAAATCCTCATTCTTATATGTTACTTTAGCAAATACATTGGTTCTACCGTCCGATACAGCGGCCACTTTACCCTTCTTACTCACTGTCGCCACACTAATATCAGCTGAGGACCAGGTTATATTTTCTATTGCAGTACCATCCGGCATGTCGATCACAGAAAGCCTTAGCTTCTGTCCCGGTTTAAGCACTGTTTTTTTCACATTCAAAACCGGTGTCGTACTGCTATTCTCCGCACTCTGTTCCGCATTGACCGATATTTTCTCCATGCTCAAAACAGACAAACATAATATCATAAATACAGATAAAACCCTGATCCACCTTTTCATGATAAATCCCCCAAACGGACATTTAAGATATGTAAACCACCATAAAACAGTATAGCATAATTGCTGTTTTTCTTACAAGATTAACTTTTCCCATAGAGGCGTAAAAAGTCCCCGAAGGCTTTTGCCCTCGGGGACTGAAATAAACTATATTACGGATTATTCCTCATCCTGATTCTCATCATCGGGAAGATCGTACTCCTCATCGGTGTACTCGGTATCCTCATACATCTCGTCGGTGTACTCACCCTGATAATTATCATCGATGTACTCATCGTTCTCATCATAGTAGCCTGCATCGTCCGATCCGTCATCATAGTAATCGGAATCGCTGTATCTGTCCTGCTTAGCGTTGAAACTCTCATAACGCTTGTTTGCAAGACGGCTTGCCTCGAACTCTGCATCGGTACTTAAGTTGATGTTGCGATAAGTCTTCATACCTGTACCTGCAGGGATCAGCTTACCGATGATAACGTTCTCTTTAAGACCGATAAGAGGATCGATCTTGCCACGGCATGCTGCTTCGGTAAGAACCTTGGTGGTCTCCTGGAAGGATGCTGCCGATAAGAAGGAATTGGTAGCAAGTGCTGCCTTGGTGATACCAAGCATAACTTCCTTGCCCTCTGCAGGCTTTTTGCCTTCCGCAACTGCCTTCTCATTTGCATCAAGATACTCAAACAGGTCAACCATGCTGCCGGGAAGGAATTCTGTATCTCCGTTTTCTTCGATACGAACCTTCTTAAGCATCTGACGAACGATAACCTCGATATGCTTATCGTTGATCTCAACACCCTGAAGTCTGTAAACTCTTTGAACTTCCTGGATCATGTAATCCTGAACAGCTCTTAAGCCCTTGATCTTCAAGATATCATGAGGATTAACGGAACCCTCTGTCAGCTCATCGCCGGCCTCAAGTATCTGGCCGTCCTGAACCTTAATACGTGAACCGTAAGGTATAA
This sequence comes from Lachnospiraceae bacterium, assembly GCA_017553965.1. Next base: position 1,580 of record JAFZJK010000011.1, read on the forward strand.
GATATGTCTTTGATTCAAGTGAACCGTCCTCATCAGTTCTGGTGATAACGATCTCTCTCTTCTTCTTTGTATCCTTAATGGTAACTGTGCCGCCAAATTCAGCAATGATGGCAAGTCCCTTAGGCTTACGTGCTTCGAAAAGTTCCTCGACACGGGGAAGACCCTGTGTGATATCATCACCTGCAACACCACCGGTATGGAAGGTACGCATGGTAAGCTGTGTACCGGGCTCACCGATTGATTGAGCTGCGATAATACCTACAGCCTCACCTACCTGAACAGGCTCACCTGTAGCCATGTTAGCACCGTAACACTTAGCACAGATACCAAGATGTGAACGGCAGGTAAGAACGGTACGGATCTTGATCTTGGCATCAAAGCCCTTATCCTTAACGGCCTTGGTCTCCATGATCTTTTCTGCACGCTTGGGTGTGATCATATGGTTCTTCTTAACTATGATCTCACCGTTGTCGTCATATATGGTCTCACATGAGAAACGTCCTGTGATACGTTCCTTAAGTGACTCGATAACTTCTTTACCGTCTGCGAAGATCTTTACTTCCATACCGGGGATATTCTCCTGGCCTTCGCAGCAATCATTCTCACGGATGATCTGATCCTGTGATACATCAACAAGACGTCTGGTAAGGTAACCTGAGTCAGCGGTACGAAGAGCTGTATCGGAAAGACCTTTACGAGCACCGTGTGCCGAGATGAAGTATTCCAGAACGTCAAGACCTTCACGGAAGTTAGCCTTGATGGGCAGCTCGATGGTCTTACCTGATGTATCTGCCATAAGTCCACGCATACCGGCAAGCTGTTTGATCTGCTTATCGGAACCACGGGCTCCTGAGTCAGCCATCATGAAGATGTTGTTGTACTTATCAAGACCCTGCATCAGCTTGGTTGTGATCTCTTCATCGGCCTTTTTCCAAGTCTCGATAACTGTCTTATAACGCTCCTCGTCAGTCAGGAAACCTCTGCGGTACTTCTTAGATACTGCATCAACAGTAGCTTCTGCCTGAGCGATGATATCTTTCTTTGCAGCAGGAACGGTCATGTCTGAAATAGAAACAGTCATGGCTGCTCTTGTTGAATACTTATAACCGAGAGCCTTGATAGCATCAAGTGTTTCAGCTGTCATTGTAGCTCCGTGGTTGTTGATACACTTCTCAAGGATGCCCTTAAGCTGCTTCTTCTTTACAAGGAAGTCAATCTCAAGGTCAAGGAAATTCTCTTTCTTTGATCTGTCAACATAGCCAAGATCCTGTGATATAGCCTCATTAAGCATAAGACGGCCAAGTGTGGTGTCGAGTACCTTTGTGATCTTCTCGCCGGTCTCGGGCCAGATACCCTCACGTCTTACCTTGATGGGTGCCTGAAGTGTGATATATCCGTTTTCATAAGCAAGGATAGCTTCGGCAATATTCTTATAGAAGCTGCCTGCTCCCTTGTCATCGTCTTTCTTTAATGTCAGATAGTAGATACCGAGTACCATATCCTGCGAAGGAACGGCAACGGGACCACCGTCTGAAGGCTTCAGTAAGTTGTTGGGAGAGAGCATAAGGAAACGTGCCTCTGCCTGTGCCTCTACTGAAAGAGGAAGATGCACTGCCATCTGGTCGCCGTCGAAGTCGGCGTTGAATGCGGTACATACAAGAGGATGAAGCTTGATAGCCTTACCTTCAACCAGTATGGGCTCGAAAGCCTGGATACCAAGTCTGTGAAGTGTAGGAG
>JAFZJK010000012.1 GCA_017553965.1 Lachnospiraceae bacterium
CCCAGGATATCATCGTGCTTTCCGGGGATGATGGTACGAGCACGGTTTAAGTCTTTAGCGAGCCTCTTATACAGTATCTCTGTGATGAGCGAGCTCTTTCCCGAACCCGATACACCGGTGATACATGTAAATACTCCGAGCGGGATCTTTACATCTATGTTCTTAAGGTTATTTTCTTTTGCGCCTTTTACGATAAGATAGTCAGAGGGTTTTCTCCTCTTCTTGGGCACAGGTATGCTTAGCTTTCCGCTAAGGTACTGTCCGGTAATGGAGTTGGGATTCTCCGAAATCTCCTCCGCAGTACCGATAGCTACCACCTCGCCGCCGTTTGAGCCCGCTCCCGGACCAATGTCTATGATGCAGTCAGCGGCTCTCATGGTATCCTCATCATGCTCTACCACGATAAGCGAATTACCCAGATCTTTTAAGTCTTTTAATGCTCTGATCAGTTTTCCGTTGTCCCTCTGATGAAGGCCGATACTGGGCTCATCCAGGATATATGCAACTCCTACAAGTCCGGATCCTATCTGTGTGGCAAGCCTTATACGCTGTGCTTCTCCACCTGAAAGCGATGCCGTAGCTCTGGAAAGAGTAAGATAGTCAAGACCTACCTCTATAAGGAAGCCTACACGGGCATTTATCTCCTTTAAGATAAGACGTCCTATCTTCTTCTGCATCTCGGTAAGCTCAAGCCCCTTCATAAATGCGGCAAGCTCTACTATGGAAAGGTCGGTCACTTCAGAGATGTTTTTATCGCCTATGGTCACTGCAAGTGCTTCTTTTTTTAGTCTCTTACCTTTGCAGGTCTCGCAGGGGATGATCTGCATGTACTGCTCGTATTCCTGCTTTGTCGACTCTGCAGCTTCTCTGTATCTGCGCTTTATATTTCCGAGGATTCCCTCAAAGGCAGTATCAAAGCTACCTTCACTGTAGGACCCCTTGTAATATACATTCAGCCTTTCGCCGTCGGTACCGTAAAGTATAAGGTACTTATCCCTGTCGGAGAGCTTGTTGAACGGCTTTTTGAGGTCTATCTTGTATTTCTTAGCCAGTGCATCAAGGATAACTCTTCCGTATGAACCGGGATCGGCCAAGGACTTCCATCCGGGGATGGTAACCGCACCCTTATCGATCAGGCTCATGCTCTGGTCGGGCATGATAAGATCAAAGCTGAACTCCTGTCTGGAACCTAAGCCCGCACACTCCGGACATGCTCCGAAGGGGTTATTGAATGAGAAGGTTCTCGGCTCAAACTCTTCTACGCTGATGCCGCAGTCCGGACAGGCGAAATTCTGGCTTAAGGATATCTCGTACGGTACTTCTATACTCTTTACGTCACGTTTACCATTTTTGCCGGTATCTTTTTCATTGCCGTCTCCTGCATCGTTCCCGGCAGGCAAGCTTACCACCTCACATACGGTAAGTCCGCTGCCAAGCTTAAGGCTGCTTTCGAGTGAATCGGAAAGTCTCTTTTCTATGCCTGCTTTTATCACAAGTCGGTCAATGACTACGGATATGTTGTGCTTGTTGTTTTTCTCAAGCTTTATCTCTTCGTTCAGGTCATATATATGTCCGTCTACGGATACACGTACGTAACCGCTGCGTCTGGCCTGCTCGAACACCTTGGTGTGCTCGCCCTTACGACCTCTTACTACAGGGGATAAGAGCTGTATCCTGGTACCTTCAGGCAGTGCCATGATCTCATCCACCATCTGGTCAACGGTCTGTCTTTTTATTTCCTTACCGCAGTTAGGGCAGTGTGGTATACCGATCCTCGCGTAGAGAAGTCGGAAGTAGTCATATATCTCAGTAACCGTACCTACGGTTGAACGAGGGTTGTGGTTGGTTGATTTTTGGTCTATGGATATGGCGGGAGGGAGTCCTTCTATCGACTCTACATCGGGCTTTTCCATCATGCCCAGGAACTGGCGGGCATAAGAAGAGAGGGACTCCATGTAACGGCGCTGACCCTCGGCATATATCGTATCAAATGCCAGTGAGGACTTACCCGAACCGGACAGACCGGTAAGTACTACGAAGCTGTCACGGGGGATGTCAACGCTCAAGTTTTTCAGGTTGTTTTCCTTCGCCCCTCTTATTTTTATGTAATTTTTTACCATGTCATTTTTCATTTTTGTTTCCTGTGCTACTTTTTTCTTGTATTTTCTTATCTATGCTACACAGAGATGAGATTTGAGGTTCTGTGTTGCATTTTTAATTGCGTTTTTCTCGTCTTTGCTACATAGGGTTGAGGTTGAGATTTCTGTGTTGCATTTGTAGTCGTTTTTTCTCATCTTATGCTACACAGAAAGGATGATTCATATCCTGTGTAGCCCGAATAAATCAAAAGACAAGTCCCCAGGAGGAAGCCTGTTTACATGTTACTTTTCAGCTAACTTCCGGCGGATCTCCATCATGCGGTCGCGGAGTTCTGCTGCTTTTTCGAATTCGAGCTCGGCTGCTGCCTTCTGCATATCCTTCATGAGCTTATTGGCGGTTGCCTCAAGCTCCTGTATGCTCATGGATTCGGGATCCTTCTTGATGCCGTAGTACTCCTTATCCACCTTCTTGGAAATGCTGATGAGCTCTCTTACCTTCTTGACGATGGTCTTGGGAGTTATGCCGTTTTTATCGTTATATTCCTGCTGGATCTTTCTTCTTCTGTTAGTCTCATCTATGGCGTTTTTCATAGAGTCTGTCATGGTATCGGCATACATTACCACATGTCCGTGCTCATTACGTGCAGCACGACCTATGGTCTGGATAAGTGATACCTCAGACCTTAAAAAGCCTTCCTTATCCGCATCGAGTATAGCTACCAGGCTTACTTCCGGTATATCTAGACCTTCACGCAGCAGGTTAATACCTACCAGTACATCAAATACATCCATACGCATGTCACGGATGATCTTTGATCTTTCGAGCGTGTCCACATCCGAGTGCAGGTACTTTACTCTGATACCTGCCTGCCTTAAGTATTCCGTAAGTTCCTCGGCCATACGCTTGGTAAGGGTAGTTACAAGTACTTTTCCCGCTATGGGCTTTTCTCCTGTCTCATCAGGGGTCTGACCCTTCTTTATCTCGTTACGTATCTCGGAGATAAGGTCGTCTATCTGGCCCTGTGCCGGACGCACGTCTACTTCCGGGTCAAGTAAACCTGTCGGACGTATTACCTGCTCTGTACGGAGCAGCTCATGCTCAGCCTCATATGCTCCGGGTGTAGCGGATACAAACATTACCTGGTCGAGTCTCGCTTCGAATTCATCAAACTTTAAAGGTCTGTTGTCAAGTGCCGAAGGCAGACGGAAGCCATAATCAACCAGCACTGTTTTTCTGGCCCTGTCGCCGTTAAACATACCTCTGAACTGAGGCATGGTCATATGTGACTCATCCACTATCATAAGATAGTCATCACCAAAGTGCTCTATAAGCGTATGCGGAGTAGCCCCTGCGGGAAGTCCTGCCAAGTGCCTTGAATAATTCTCTATACCGGAACATATGCCGGTCTCTCGTAACATCTCTATATCAAAGTTGGTACGTTCGCTGATCCTCTGTGCTTCCAGCAGTTTTTCTCTGTCCTTAAAGTACTTTACACGCTCGACAAGCTCTGCCTCAATATTTGTTATGGCCTTTTTCATCCTGTCTTCGGGCACAACATAGTGCGAAGCCGGGAACAGCATCATATGCTCTAAAACGGCCTTGGTTTTACCCGTAAGTGCCTCGGTCTGGGATATCCTATCCACTTCATCGCCAAAAAACTCTATACGGTATGCATATTCGTCTGAGGAAATGGGATACACCTCCACTACATCCCCCTTTACACGGAAAGTGCCGCGGTGGAAATCGATCTCATCCCTTATGTACTGCATATCTACCAGACGTCTGATCATCTGATCCCTATCCACAGTCATACCCGGGCGCAGTGACAGAGTCATCTCAGTATAGTCCTCCTGTGCAGCTATGCCGTATATGCAGGACACACTTGCTACTATTATGACATCACGTCTTTCAGCAAGCGCAGCCGTAGCCGAGTGGCGCAGACGGTCTATCTCGTCATTTATGGACGAGTCTTTTTCTATATATGTGTCAGTCGAAGGCAC
>JAFZJK010000086.1 GCA_017553965.1 Lachnospiraceae bacterium
AGGCTGCTCGGTACATCCAGTGCATTCTTGGAGTTCTCGGCAGGCAGAAGCCTTAATGTAAGATATTCCGGTGAGGCTCTTTTATACGGACTTGCAGCAGTGCTTATTTCAACATTCATGACACTGCTTCCCGTACTTAAAAAGTCCACATCTTCGATAGTAAATGTTAAGCGCAGACGTTCAAGACAGGCTAAGCCCCTTTGGCAGAAGCTTTTCTTAGATGTGATCATGCTGGGAGTATCCATTTACGGATATTATTCATTCAGTTCACGTGAAAATGAGCTTTTAGTACAGGTGTTAAGCGGTGAGTCGCTTGATCCCATCATATTCTTAAGCTCATCACTGTTCATACTCGGTGCGGGTCTGTTCAGTTTAAGAATTCATTCACTTTTGATACTTGTACTGTTTAAGCTTGGAAAGAGCAAGTGGAAGCCTGCAAGCTACACTTCATTCCTTCAGCTTATACGTACAGGCGGCAAGCAGGCATTTATCATGGTATTCCTTGTACTTACCGTAGCATTCGGTATGTTTAATACCACTATCGCAAGGACTATCTTAGCCAACGCCGAAAAGAACAACGATTACAACATCGGTGCAAACGTAGTATTACAGGAATACTGGAGGAACAACCAGGTATATGCCTCACATGATCCTTCACAGAATGTAGAGCTTTCCTACACAGAGCCTGATTCCGGAAAGTATAACGATATCCCCGGAGTTAAGGCCATAGCTAAGGTTTATAAAACATCCGATGCTACCGTTACCGTTAACAAGGCCGAGAATCCCATTACCATCATGGGTATCAATACCAAGACCTTCGGTGAGACTACGGATATGGATCCGAATCTTCTGCAGTACAGCTACCATCAGTATCTGAATGTATTATCACAGAATTCCGACGCTGTGCTTGTATCCATGAACTTTAAGGAAAAGCTTGGCGTAAAGATCGGAGACCAGATCACATATACCATTAACGATCCTATCAAAACAGGTACCGGAACAGGTATTGTATACGGTTTCTTTGATTACTGGCCCGGCTATAACAGAAACAGCATAGTTATCGCATCTGACGGTACATCCAAGAATGAAGAGCATTATATGGTAGTGGCACACCTTTCCGCTATACAGGAAAAGGTTGGTGTATTCCCTTACCAGATCTGGCTCAACATGGACGGAAATACCGAACCGGTATACGATTTCATAAACGAGAGAGGTATCAAGCTTACCAGCTTTACCGACGCGGTTGAAAGAAAAGAGGCTATAGGAAGAGAAGCACTCTTCCAGGGTACAAATGGTATCCTTACCATGAGCTTCATAACCATACTGCTTATATGCGGTATCGGTTATCTTATATACTGGACACTGTCGATACGTTCGAGAGAGCTTCTCTTCGGTATCTTCAGAGCCATGGGTATGGGCAAGAACGAAGTTATACATATGCTTGTAAACGAGCAGGTACTGACAGGCGTGGTAGCCATCATATTCGGTCTGGTAATAGGCTGGATATCTTCAAGGATGTTCGTTCCTATCATCCAGATAGCTTACTCGGCTACCGACAGATCGCTGCCTCTTGAACTTATCACAAGAAATTCTGACATAGTAAGACTTCTCGTGATAATAGGCATCGTATTTGTTGCCTGCCTTGCAGTTCTTATCAAACAGGTATATAACATGAAGATTTCTCAGGCATTGAAGCTTGGTGAAGATTGATAGTTTGGAGTTTAAGATGAAATACATTTTAAAGACAGAAAATGTTGATAGAAGCTTCCCCATAGCGGGAAGGGAGCCTGTACAGGTATTAAAGCAGGTTTCGGTTGAAATACCGGAGAAGAGTCTGACTATCCTTAGAGGACCTTCCGGATCAGGTAAGACAACTCTTATGAATATAATAGGCGCTCTTGATACTCCGACAGCCGGCAAGGTATTCTTTGACGGAAAGGATATCACAAAGATGTCCGACTCGGAAAAGGAAAAGCTGAGACGTAAAAACATCGGCTTTGTATTCCAGTCGGTATCCCTGATACCCATGATGACCGTGTATGAGAATGTTGAGTTCAGCCTCAGGCTTTCCGGATATGCGGAGGATAAAAAGAAGAGAGTGCATCAATGCCTGAAAATGGTCGGACTGCAGAACAGAGCCGATCATATGCCTCAGGAGCTTTCCGGTGGTGAGCAGCAGCGTGTTGCCATAGCCAGAGCTATAGCACACAGGCCCCGTGTGGTATTTGCCGACGAGCCCACGGCCGAGCTCGACAGCCAGACAGCCATCACTGTAGTTAACATCTTCAAAAAGCTTGTAGCCGAAGAAGGTGTTACGATAGTCATGACTACGCATGATACGGGCCTGATGGATGCCGGTGACGTGGTATACACCATAGAAGACGGCAGTGCATCCGGAAAGATAATTAATAAAGAGATCGAGTGATTTCGGAGGATAAAATGGGAAAATCCGATAAAAAGGTAAAAGAAGTAAATAAAAGCACCGAAACCGTAGCTGAGGAGAACGGCAGTGCGGAGAGCATGTCAGCCATCACCTCGGATATGGCCAACGAGGCTACCGATAATGACATCGTGACGGGCGAAAACGCCCCCATGGTGCTTGCGGAAAACCTGGTTAAGATCTACAAGACATCGGAGCTTGAGGTTCTGGCTCTGCAAGGTCTTGACTTAAGGGTTGAAAGGGGCGAGCTTACAGCCATAATCGGTAACAGCGGTTCCGGTAAATCCACCTTCCTTAACATGCTGGGCGGACTTGATGAGCCCAGTGCAGGTAAGCTTTTCGTAGACGGAAAGAACCTGTTTAAGCTTACGACTAAAGAGAAGGTATTGTATAAGAGAGATACCGTAGGTTTTGTATGGCAGAACAACGGAAGAAACCTGCTTCCTTTTATGAATGCCATGGAAAATATCATGACTCCCATGCACCTTACCAGTGAGAAGAATAAGAAGGAAAGAGCACTGGAGCTGCTTGACTTGGTAGGTATGTCTCACAGAAAGTACAGCAGGATGAACCAGCTTTCAGGTGGTGAGCAGCAGAGAATAGCTATAGCGATAGCTCTTGCCAACAGACCTAAGCTGTTACTTGCCGATGAGCCTACCGGTTCTGTAGACAGAAAAACTGCGGATTATATCTTTGATCTCTTTAAGAGACTTAATAAGGAATATAACCAGACCATCATCATAGTTACACATGATGTCGAGCTTTCAAAGAAGGTTGCGAGAGTTGTAGCTATCAGGGATGGTAAGATAAGCAGTGAGAGAATACTTAAGGAGCATTACAGTAATATCGGTAATGGCGAGATCAACTGGATGGAAGAGGAGACCCAGGATGAGTTCACTATCGTGGACAGGGCCGGCAGAATCCAGATACCCCGCAATATGCTTGATTCTCTCGAACTCAAGGACAACAAGATAAAAGTTACCATAGATGACAGTATCATAAAACTTCAGAACCCTCAAAAAAAATAATTGACATTTTGGATTTCTATGGTATAATAGCGTATGTGCGATTTTGGACGAAAACTTTAGAAAGTTTTAAGGAGGTGTGAAGAATGGGAGCTATTTGCCCGAAAAACAGAACTTCAAAGGCCAGAAGAGATAGCCGTCGTGCCAACTGGAAGATGACTGCTCCGAACCTTGTAAAGTGCAGCAAGTGTGGTGCACTTATGATGCCTCACAGAGTATGTAAGGCTTGCGGATCTTATAATAAGAAGGAGATCCTTGTTAAGGAAGAAGCATAATTTCTTGAACGCATATGCCGGGTTTTAGCCCGGCACTTTTGCTATATGGCGTCATTGCATCGCAGTGATGCCGGTCGGTCCGTGTGACCATCTGCACCTATAGTGGAATGGATACCACGCAAGCTTCCGAAGCTTGTACTATGGGTTCGAATCCCATTAGGTGCGTCGACTCCCTATCTTAATATCGCAGGGGATTATATTATGGGCTCTGTCCGGGCAGCATCCCAAAAGAATTGTAGACCGCAACGCCTCGTCAAACTTCCTCTAAGAGCAGCCTTGAAAACGCTACGCACAGCTCCGCGTTTTAGCTGCTCTAAGAGGTGATTTCGACTCGGCTAAAACCGCGGGTCCGTCGGACAAATACAATTCTTTTGGGAACTGCTCGTCACGAGCCCTTATTTTTATATCTGTAAGCGATATTAAGATATCGCCACGCCCGAGCCGTCGACTTGAAGAATGTCCCTGGGGCATTAATAGAGGCGGATTTTTACATTTTGTGTGATTTCATTCTTCTGTCGGCTTTATTTCGTGTTTTTTCATTTCACTGATTGCCTTTTTAAATCGTTTGTCATTTCTTACAAAATCAAACTTCTTATTCTCCAGTGCTTGTAAGTGATAAAAACAGGAATTTCCTGTACAGTTTCTGGTTGCTTTCTTGGAGTCAATTTTAACCCGGTTTACCAACGGAGCCGTAAATTCATAATCCTTATCCGAGGGAATCGGATCGGCTATAGCATATTTGCAGCAGTCCTCTACGCACTTTATAGTATTTTCCGCATCCGACAGTTCTGCATACAGATGAGCCAGATTTAAGCAATATGTAGAAACCTGAGGAGCGTAGAAACCAACATTTCCATCTTTATAGAGACGTAACAAAATATCTCTTGCGAAGGAATACGCTTCTATCATTTCTTCATATGTCAGTCGCTTTTTCCATGGAATACTTGCTGCTGTCAAAGCCGCTTCCAGAACAAGATCAGCCAAATATGTCTGACATTCTTTAACACCTTCCTCATCCTTGAGGACATGACACCTGAGGTTATCCCTGTTGATCCAAAAATCTCCCGCCATATCAGCATATATTAATGCTTTTTCATCATCGTTCCCCTCGTAGGTAAAGCATAACAACTGAATTGCATCTTCACGCAGTTCTTTATCCGTTGTCTTCGCAAGGATCGCTTCTCCCAATTCATATATACGGTTTTCGTATTCTTTGATATCCAGCCCGCCGTCTTCATTGTATTTGGATTTGCCCCCATCTGAAAAAAGAGCATTCATCAGACCACACATAACCCGGCAGTCATTCGGAAATTCTTTATATGCCTTTTCCCACAGCTCAAGGTCTTTCACTGTTTCTCCGAGGTTCCTGTACTTCAAACTCTCTGCTTCATATGCTTTGATTTTTTCTTCAATTCTGGCATTATCTACACTCAATAATTCATCCACTGTCACACCGAAATAAATTGCAATATTGGG
>JAFZJK010000087.1 GCA_017553965.1 Lachnospiraceae bacterium
ACCGACTATCGCTGCCTTCTGACCTGCTTCTATATGAAATGAGACATCGGAGAGTATCACGTCCGTTCCGAAGCTTTTGGTTATATTACTTACCTGTAGTATCACTTTTAAGTCCTCACATATTGATAGAAATCAACTAATTATTATAGCAAAAAACAGGGACTAAGTCAAATGCCCGGGAAGTGCATTTAACTTGACATAGCCCACAGAATGAGGTATCCTTTATAGGAATATGTTTAGTTATAAGAAGGTTTAAAATATATGTGTTTGGTCCCGACATTCAGTAAAAAAGGGACGGGAGAAAAATATGGGATTTGTCAGCATTTTGGATTTAAAGGAACCCGTTAAGGGATTAACGGAGCCGGTCTTTTTCTTGGATCTGAACATCGATCAGATACTGGAAAAGGTGACACTGGGGAACAGGAGGATACGTGCATATTATGAGTATTTTCCTCTTGATGCAGAGTGTACGGAATACCGTAGGCTCATATACAGGGATATTCGTACAAAAGGTCTTTATGAGGCTCTGTCCGACTATGTGGAAAACTATACCGGATTCAGGGAACAGGAAAGAAAGAAAAAAGAGACAAGATCCGATGTACAGAGAACGGTATTTAACATTTATGCCATCAAGTTTTATACCGACAATCTGATCCGACTGTACGAAGCACTTAAAGCTGCCGGTCCCGAATCTGAAGGAATGACCTCATTAAAGGATCATCTTGAGGCTACCATTTCAGCGGAGAGCTTTACCGCTATGCGTGAAAAAGCATGTACACTTGCCACCGAGCTTGAAGGTTTAAACGTCAGTGTATCCTACGAAAAGGGCAGGATACTGGTGGATATCCTGGATGAGGACGAAAGAATAAAGGATGATGACGATGAGGTGAAGCCTTCCTATGCGACATATGAAGAGTTTTTAACTTTTTTCGATAAAGATAACAATGAGGATTTTGTCAATCCTTTTGCAAAAGTATTTGAACTTACAAGCTTTGAACAGGAAGTGGTAAAGGTTGTCACAAAGCGTATACCTGACTGGTTTAAGAGAGCAGAAAAGCTCTACGATGACTGTTCGCAGTTTGAGGATGAATGTTATTCGCGACTTGCCGACGAGCTTGCTTTTTATCTTTCGTTTTATGAATTCGAAGTAAAAATGAAAGAGTGCGGTATGATATTCTGCGAGCCGGATCATAACGAGTCGGAAAAGATAATGGCAGAAGGGCTTTATGACCTTGCTCTTTCTATCGTTAATCATGATAAGGGGAAGCCGGTAGTCAGCAACGACTTTTACTATGACGATGACGATCTGTTCTTTGTACTTACCGGACCGAACCAGGGCGGAAAGACCACCTTTGCAAGAAGTCTCGGACAGCTTATGTATTTTTCAAAGATAGGACTTGACGTTGCGGCAGTAAAGGCCAATGTTCACTTCTTCTCCGATATACTTACGCATTTCTCCGTTGAGGAAAGTGTCGAGAGCGGAAGAGGTAAGCTTATGGAGGAGCTGGTAAGGCTTTCTCCGATGATGAAGAGGTCCAATGACAATGCGTTTGTTGTTATAAATGAGCTGTTTACCACGGCGGCAAATTATGATGCCATAATAATGGGTAAAAATGTTCTTTCGCATTTTACGGAAAAGGGCTGTCACGGTATTTACGTAACACACTTAAAGGAGCTGTGTGATACCGATGGGCATGTGGCAGGGTTGTCAGCTCAGCTTGATGAAAACGGGATACAGAACTTTAAGATTTTGAGGAAGAGTGTAGCATACGAGGGTATTGCGGAGAATCAGATCAAGAAGTACAAGCTTGATTATGCAAGCCTTACGGAAAGACTGAAAGGAATAATGGACAGGGCATGAATGTTTATCTGCTATATAGGGACCGCGAATGGGTAAATATCAAAAAGTATTTTGATTCCAAAAGCGTGGTACAGGATCTGGGCCTTAAGACTCTTTATACAAATGCAGGCAAGGATGTAATATTTGAAAACGGAAACGTTAAAAAAATACTGGAACAGGATCCGTATATTGTTGATACCATGAGTAAGGTCATGGTGGCTCCGCTTGTATCAAAAGAAGAGATATTATACAGACAGGATGTGATCAAGGACTGCCTGCAGAATGAGGATTTTATCAAGCAGCTTTACAGCGAAGCCGGCAGGGTAATATCCGAATGGGACAAGCTGGGCAGAAAATCAGGTTACACCGGAAGGCAGGATCTTGCTGCGTGGGCGGAAAAACAGATACATCTTACCGCTCTTTTTGCAGGCGGACTAAAGGAGATCAAGAGGATACTCAGAGTTAATACCAAATTCTTCGAGTCCGAGGGACTTAAGTCCTTGGTGGAAAGGATATGCGCCCAGTTTGACGATGAGTACGAGAAAAATATCGAAAAGCTTATAAGTGATGTTTCCTTCTATACCAAGGAAAGTGAGGATAAGGACGGAAATGTCTATATTCATATGCCAAAGATCGCATTCAGGGGTAAGCTTGGGCCGGGTCTCAAGTTAGAGAATATTGTTTTGGAGAATGTCGATTCCGAGAGCATACGATACAGGAATCCCAAGAGTACTATTGCGAAAATAGTTGAATTTAAGAACTCACTTACTCCGAATTCGTTTTCCTCAAAATTGACTCCTGCCATAGAAAAACAGGTCGAGGAACTTGAACAGAATATCGTAAATTACTCAATGTCCTTTACCAGAGCCTTTATAGAAAAGTTTTCGGGATTCTTCGAGCAGCTCCTTTTACAGACAGCCTTTTACAGAGGAGCCGTTAATTTAAGACATCATATGAAAAGGACCGATATAGTATATTCGTTCCCGTCGGTCTGTGATAATAAGAACCTGTCATTTATAGAATTAAAAGAGTTTGTTATGTGCATGGAGCAGCGTGTCAATGCCGTAGGAAATACCTGCAGCATCTTAAATAAACAGCTGGTTATCATCACAGGAGCAAACCAGGGCGGAAAATCCACTTTCCTCCGCAGTGTCGGTATCGCACAGGTTATGATGCAGGCCGGACTTCCGGTAGCGGCGGAAAGCTTCTCGAGCGGTATATTCCCGTCATTGTTCACACACTTTACACGTCGTGAGGACAGCGCCATGAACAGCGGAAGACTTGACGAGGAGCTTGGCAGAATGAATTCCATCATAGATAACGTTGATGATAAAAGCCTGGTGCTCTTAAACGAATCCTTTGCTACCACTACGGAGGTGGATGGTTCGATAATCGCATATGATATCATTAAAGCCTTAAATGAAGCGGGAGTAAAGATACTTACTGTTACCCACCTTTTATCCTTCGCCAAGAAAATGTACAGCGAATCGGAGGAGATAAATAATAAGGGCGAGGACTCCGGTATAACATTTTTCTGTGCGGAAAGAAAGCCCGACGGACAAAGAACCTTCAAGATGATCCAGAGTGTACCCGAGCTTACCAGCTTTGGTCTCGATCTGTATAAACAAGTGATAGGTACTCCGAAGCTTTATGATGAGTCGGAGGCCGGATAATTGAACAGAAAAGAATTAAAAAACAGAGGACTTGCGGTATTGCAGAAGCACTACTGGCTTTTGGTGGTTATCCTTGCATTCGGGTCCTTTCTGGGAGTGGAAAACCCATCCTCATACAATACACTAAAAAGTGCCCTTACCAAGGAAAGTTCAGTCTTTTCCGAGGAGATGTCGACGTCTATCCTGGATGAGAGATTCGGGGGCTTTACGGATATAGTAAAATATATTTCCGGCGGTTTCGGATCGGATTCTGTCTGGAAGAGCACGGAGAAACTGCAGGAAAGCGGTAAAAATTTCCAGGACAGCATCACGGATCCAGAAAAAGACATTGCCATTACTGATACGGTAACCGGTATTAAGGACGGTCTTATCGGCGTAAAGGATACGGTTGCCGAAGAAGCCTATAAGACCAATGACGAGCAGGAAACCACCTATTTTGGTCCAATTGAAGTAGGCCTTACACAGGGTGTATTTGCAAGTGTTGCCAGCACGGTTTCGTCAGGCAACCTTTTTAAGACTATATTTACAGGTATCGCCACCATCTTCAGATCGGATGACGTGGCTGCCATAATTTTTATCATACTGATCCTTTTGGTTTCGATATTTGTCTGGTCGTTTATCACACGTGTATATGTTGTAATAATAAGACGTTTTTTACTTGAGGCCAGGACATATGAGAGTGTACCCGTACGAAGGATATTTTTCCTGACTAAGTCGGGCAGATGGTTTCATACATCGTGGGTGCTGTTTACCACATCATTTATTACCACGCTTTGGTATCTGACCTTGATAGGCGGTATCATAAAGTCATACCAGTACATGATGGTGCCGTACATACTGGCTGAAAACCCGTCAGTTTCACCCAGGGAAGCAAGGGCACTGTCCACAGCCATGATGAACGGGCACAAATGGGAAGCATTTAAGCTTAAGTTTTCATTTATCGGGTGGCATTTTTTATCAACACTTCTATTCGGTATTCCGGAACTTGTATTTGTCAATGCATACGAAGCGACCGTATTTGCCGAGTACTATAGTGAGCTGAGACTTCTTGTTAAGAAACGGAAGAAAAAGATACCTGAGGCAGAACTTCTCAATGACAGATTCCTTTATATCCATGCGGATGATGAGCATATCAATGAAGCTTATGCAGATATCTTAGAGCTGGCTGAAGAAAAAGAGATACCGATGCCCAACAAGCTTAAGGGCGTAAGCGGTTTTATAGCGAGAAATTTCGGAGTTGTGCTTTTTGCCAATAAAGAAGAGGCTAAACTGTGTGAGTACGAGGAACATCAGCAGAAGATAAAAACAAGACAGGATGTATTTGAGAAAAAGATATATCCGTTCCGCCTGTTCCCGGCATACAGAAAGACCATACTGAATCTTATCAAGCCTCCGAAGATAGAGTATCTTCATTATGGTAGACGTTATTCGATATGGTCCATCGTTCTGATGTTTTTCCTATTTTCGTTTATGGGGTGGCTTTGGGAGATCGCACTGCATCTGTATGAGGACGGTGTGTTTGTCAACAGGGGATTTCTAAACGGTCCCTATGTCCCTATATATGGTTTTGGAGGGACTATCATACTGGTCATTCTCTATAAGTTGAGAAATAAGCCGCTGCTTGAGTTTTTAAGTACCATAGTATTATGTGGTGTCTTGGAGTATGTTACGGCTACTGTGCTTTATAATCTGTATAATGCCCAGTGGTGGGATTATACCGGATATTTCCTTAATATCCAGGGTAGGATATGCGCCGAAGGCTTGCTTATCTTTGGAGTATTCGGAGCGATGGTGGTTTACCTTTTAGGTCCTGTCTGCGACAATATTTTCAGACGTATCAGGCTTAGAGTTGCTGCGCCTATCTGTATAGTTCTTCTTCTTGTATTTATGGGTGATATCATTTATTCGAGTGTGAACCCGAACACCGGAGTCGGTATAACCGAATACCCCGAGCAGCATCAGGAAGAACAGAAATAATAGTTTTGGAGTTTTTTAGTAACAATGTTAGCGTTTGTTTTCAGTCCTTTATATTTTTTTGAAACCTGGCTTCTGGCCTTTATGATGAACCGATGGATAAAGGCATGCATCGGAGAAAAGCACCGGAAGTGGTTCAAGATATTTATATATTTTATTTTTGTTTTTGCATCGTTAGCCCTTCTTATCGGATTTCTTCTGCCTAATTCTGTTTTAAAGGACAGATTTAGACATTACGGAAGTATCTGGCTCGGAGTGCTCCTATACTCGATTGTTCCGATCATATGTTATCTGATATTTTGTATTATATGGAGGATAACAAAAAAGAGAAAGGGTACGACGGAGTCACTCAAACGTATAAAAAGAGTGGCGATAACAGCAGCTTCCATTAACATAATCTTTGTGCTTTCCATATGTATATACGGTATTTTTCATGCTACCAATACGAAAGTAACCGAGTATACGGTAGAGGTGGAAAGAAAAGACGGAGTTATTTCCGAGCTAAACGCTGTTATGATAGCGGATATGCATATGGGTTACAACATCGGCACCAAAGAGATGCAGAAGATGGCAGATCTGATAAATGAGTGTGAACCCGATATTGTATTTATATGCGGAGATATATTTGACAACAGCTATGATTCTTTGGACGATCCGGAAAAGCTTATAGAGATATACAGAAGTATCAAGACAAAATATGGTATGTATGCCTGTTACGGAAATCATGATGTGGACGAAGCTGTACTGGCCGGTTTTACATTTAATTATTCCGACAAAAAAGAGAGCGATCCGAGGATGGACGATTTTCTAGAACGCGCCGGCATAAAGCTTTTGATGGACGAGGGCGAACTCGTGGCTGACAGCTTTTATGTATACGGACGTCCCGATTACGCAAAACCCGGAAGAGGGATAGATGAGAGAAAGACTCCGGAAGAACTAATGGATACGGTACCGGAAAACTATCCTGTTATAATACTTGATCATGAACCTAAAGAGCTGAAAGAATTATCCGCGGCAGGCGTTGATGTAAGTTTATGCGGGCACACACATGACGGACAGATATTCCCGGCAAATATACTGGTCAGTCTGATCTATGATAACTCATACGGATATAAGAAGTTTGGGGATATGGACAGTATAGTCACATCCGGAGTAGGGTTGTTCGGACCTTTTATGAGAGTCGGAACGATCTCGGAGATATGTAAGATAAATATCAGATTTACAGATTAAAAGAATGGCTTGGTCCCACCGGGGATCAAGCCATTAGTGTTGTTAAGGGG
>JAFZJK010000088.1 GCA_017553965.1 Lachnospiraceae bacterium
GAACACATGAATATAATTACTTTTTGTATTTTGATAATATCCTGCAATGCAGGAAAAACAAGGAGGAAGAAGAATGAAAAAGATATCAATGAAACTTGCACTTCTGCTCTGTCTTGTAATGGTAGCTACATTACTTACAGCATGTGGTGGCGAGGATGAGAAAGCAGATGCTATCACAGGTACCTGGAAGCAGACCGATGAAGTTGACGGTGACTGGACCTTTACTTTCAGCAAGGGCAGCAAAGTTAAGTTTGTAGGAAACACCACAGGTTTCGAGAGCGAAGGTACTTACGTTCTTGATGAAGCTAACAAGAAGCTTAAGATCAATCTTGAAGGCTGGAGTGCTGAGAAAAATTTTGATTACACTCTTGAAGGCGATGTTCTTGATATTAAGGAAACATATACAAGCTATCATCTTATCAAGCAGAAATAATAAGAAAAACGAAACGGGAAACTGCAGATTGATTGCGGTTTCCCATTTTTTTTATGCTTAAAAAATATGATCCGGTATTTAAGAATAATATGGTATTTTCAAGGAAAATGTGATATAGTGTTAGGGAAGTAAATGGACTGGATATTGTTTGTACATTGCTTGGGGAGCAGTCGGAAGGGCTGTTATAGAGAAGGGGCTATAAAATGAGTAACGGGGAAATTGATCGATCGATCAGTGAACTTAGGGAGTTTTGCATAAAAAGCGGATTGCCCGAGGAAGCACTGCTGTGTGCGGACAATCTGGAAAAATACGTAGAAACTGCGATAGATGCGTACAGAAACTATCCGATGTTTATGTATGTTTTTAACGGAAACTACGACGAAAAAACGCTTGCACGCATGTTCAGAGTTGATTTTAAAAGCCGCAGGCGCAAGATGCTGGGTATCTCCAACGGTGACTATGAGTCTATGGTCCTGGTAGAGCCGCCGAAGGCAAAGAGAACACGCCTGATGCAATACTTAAGGGCAGCAGATCTGCCATCGTATTCGCTCATGCTAAATCCCGCCACATACAGGCAGGATGCTTTTGAAAAATATGCCTTGAAAATGAGGAAGCCCTACTTAGATGAAAAGACCTGGTATGTTTATATATTTGCCACGAAAAAAGTGTTCCAGCGTATGGGATACGGCAAACAGCTTATGAATGTGCTGGTCTCATTTGCCAATGAAAAAGGCTACAGGCTGTGCCTTGAGACAAATGCCACGGAAAACGTCACCATGTACCAGCGTTTCGGGTTTAAGCTCATGGACACATCCAACTATAAACAAAGAATGGCACATTATGTGATGCTTTATACCGGAAAGTAAAATGGGGAATTCTCAATCTGATTTTTATAATTTCGGAGGTAGTAAAAATGAAGGGAAAAGTTTTTAAGACACTAGGTGCGGCAGTTTTTGCGATCGCGGTTTTGGTTGTAGCTTTAACATTTTTAGGTTCTGTACCGGTAAGCGCCGACTCGGGTGAGACAGTGCGTGTATCTACCGCTAAAGAGCTTAAGGCAGCCATGAAAAAAGCAGATGTAGGCACCATAATCTTTAAGACTGAGGCGTATCTGAACGTTAAGATCACTGCCAACAAAAAGTCTGAAGATAAAGAGCTTATAATCAATGCTCCCCATGCTTCGATCACCAACAAAGCAAAGTTTTCAAGTATCAGGGTGGATAAGGCTGCATCATACACCGAAGCCGGCAAAGGCAATATGATCACTCTTAATGACAACAGCTGTAGTTTTTCCGTAGCTAAGAAGAAAAAAGTGGCTGAGCTCACCATAGTTGATCCTTTACAGCCTACAGGCAACCTTAATTATTTTGTGGCAAAAGGTGCTAAGATAGAAAAGCTCAGCATCCTTTACACTATGTGCGAAATGCCCCAGTGGAGTGAGTATAGTGCAAAGAGTACAATACAGCATTTCTATACCGATAAATATGGTATTGATGAAACTTATATCTACAAGCTTGATAAATACGGTCGTGTGATCAGTACAGAAAACACTCATCCCGAGTTTGGCGGCCTTTACACTTTCAAGTATGATAAAAACGGTAATCTTATAAAGTCCGTTAGTTCGGACGAAAGAGGCGAGGTAGTGGAAACACGTACCTATGACAAAAAGGGAAGACCTGTCAAAGTGGTTTCCACCGAAGAAGGTGAAGTTTTCATTACTTATGACTGCGTTTACGATAAAAATGGCAATCTCACAAAATACGTTATCACTAATGCAGGCGAAGATACATATACATACGAACTTAACATGGAATATGACAGCAAGAACAGGATTATCACTCGGATAAACACCAACAACTCCCCAAGCAAATCTGTCTACACATATGATAAAAACGGATTTAGGACACAGACTGTTACAACTTACGACGAAGGTTTTGTCCAGAAAGTGACCTACAACTACGAATACAATAAAAAGGGTGACTTAGTAAAGTCAATCTGGACGGCTGCCACCGGGAAACTCATCTACGAATACGAGTACAACGATCTGGGAGAAGTAATAAAGGAGATACACACCGACTCAGACGGTGATGTACATGTATATACCTACTAAAAGACAGTGTGACATGTCATATTATAATATCATAATTTGCACCTGTTACTATTTAAAAAGAGATATTTTTGTGGTAATCTTTAATCTGTAACAAGGAGAAGAGTTTTGTGGTTTATTACACAAGATTGGAGAAAAGCAAATGTTCATTAAATGTCCTAAATGTCAGGAACTAATAAAAGATGATGCAAAGATGTGTCCGTATTGCAAGTATGAGATTACTGCCGATGATCTAAGAAAAGCAATTCGGGAGGAAGAGGAAGAAAAAAGAGAATATGAGAACGAAAAAATGGAAGAAGTCAGACACAGAAGATTAGTACGGATTATAGTCGGTATGTGTTTTGTTATAGCTTTACCGATCATTGTTCTGATTGGATCAAAACTGGATTCAAACATAGCCGCATATCTACTCATTGGAGCCTGGGGCGTAGGATTATTATCATTTGAATTATGCACAAAATACAGCAAATGTCCATATTGTAATACATACTTACGTTATTATGGCGAGGTATGTCAGCATTGCGGAGGACGGCTAAGATAATATAAAACAAGACAGAGAACCCGACTAAAGATCAGGGTTCTCTTTTTTTAATGTTCGGTTAATGATAATCAATTATTGTTGTAAGATTTGGGGTGTATCCTTTATGCAAGATCAAAAAAAGGAGAACACGTCAAATGGAAAAATTGGTTATATTACTTACATGGGTTATAATTATTAGTCTGATGGTTCCGGGAAGTGCACGTGCTGCGGAAACCGGTGCTAAAAAGGAATCAGGTGGGATCGACTACAGCGATATCGCAAGTACCATTGACGAGTATATTAAGGAAAGAGAAGGCGGGCTTGCTTCATTTGCAGTAAGCGTCTTTGATGAAAACGGTGTTATATACGATGGATATTACGGTTACTCGGATATCGAAAACAATATAAAAGCTGATGAGAACACTGTATACGAATGGGGCAGCTGTTCTAAAATACTGGTCTGGATATCGGTCATGCAGCAGTGGGAACGCGGGAATCTGAACCTTGATGCAGATATCAGGGAATATCTTCCGGATGGTTTTTTAACCAAACTTCAGTACCCCGAGGAAAAGATCACAATGATAAACCTCATGAACCACAATGCAGGTTTTCAGGAAAGCTTTTTTGAGAAGGAAGACGGGGCAACCACGGACGACCTGTATGACACTTTGGAGGAAGCGGTAAGAGCCTGTGAATGCTACCAGGCTTTTCACGTAGGTGAATATACTGCTTATTCTAACTGGGGGACAGCACTTGCTGCATACATAGTGGAATGTGTAAGCGGTACGGACTACGTATCGTACGTACATAAAAATATCTTAGAGCCCCTGGGGATGGAAAAGACCTCCGTCGACCCCGAAGCAAAGGATAACGCATGGGTAGCAGAAAAAAGAAGTGAATTAAAATGCTATTCTAAAACAAGGGACAGCTTTGAGGAATACGGCGAATGCAGGTCGTATGTTATGCTTTATCCTGTGGGTGCTGTAATGGGTACACTGGAAGATTTTTCAAAGCTGGGCATGGCTTTTGTAAGCGATGACTGCCCGGTATTTAAAAATAACAGTACCCGAGATGAGATGCTCAAGACCACATCAACCTATGCGGATACCAATATCGCGAAATGCTGCCACGGCCTTTGGGTAACGAGGTATAAAGTGGATGTGGTAGGACATAGCGGAAATACGGGCGGCTGCACCGCAAACTTTGTATTTGATCCTGTGAGTAAGCTTGGTATCTGCTGCATGGTAAATGAAGCCGGAGAGACAGCTTTTACGCAGGGGATACCCGGACTTCTTTTCGGCGATATCACAGAAAGAGAAGAGTATAAAGATGCGGTGATCAATGATGATATTGATATCAGCGGGTTTTATACGATGAAACGCAGTATAGTAACAGGCGCTGCAAA
>JAFZJK010000089.1 GCA_017553965.1 Lachnospiraceae bacterium
CCCCGTGGAAGCAAAGGTTAAAGTTGTACCTACATATCCTCAGGTAAACGGTGCCTTCGTAGAGGGAGATGAAGCTGTTTACGGTCTAAACCTTGAGAAATTTCTTGAGAGGATAAACGGTTTTGAAACATCAAGCAAGTACTGCATAGCATTTACAAGCATTACAGAGAATTATGATAATATAAATGCTGTAGTTAAGTACATTTTCGATATCAAATAATGTAGAAAACACGTAAGTATCGCCATTCTGACGCGTAAAAAGATAGCCTTTATCGTTTTAGTGCCCACAGAATGGCGTTTTTCTTTGTACAATATTTACAAAACAGCAATATTATTACGATAAAATAATGTACATATTTAACAAATATTATAAAAATATAAATTTGTTATTGAATTTTTATAAAAATCCGCTATAATAAAAAACTGTTAAGGGCGTCGGACGAACACATTTGGGTGTCGGCTGATGTCTTTTTTTTTCAAAAAGGAGGCTCATCATGGAGATAGAACATAAGTATCTTGTAAAAAAGATGCCCGAGGATCTTTCAAAATATAAGAAGAAAGAGATCGAGCAGGGCTACCTTAACCGTTCACCGGTATTAAGAGTCAGAAAAAGCAATGATGATTATATCCTGACATATAAGCTTAAACTTGATAAGGGCTCTAAGAAAACTCCCATATGCAATGAGGAGATTGAGGCTCCGCTGACCAAGGAAGCTTACGAGCATTTAAAAGAAAAGGCCGATTGCAATCTTATAGTTAAGACCAGATACATTATCCCTTACCGTTCAAAGGGAAAAAAGTATAAGATAGAGCTTGATGTATTTCACGGAAAACTCGAAGGTCTGGTATTTGCCGAAGTGGAGTTTGAAAGCGTTGAGGATGCCAAAAACTTCAATAAACCCAAGTGGCTTGGCGAAGAAGTATCCGGAGACAAGAGATACAGAAACGGATTTCTTATCGCCATGGAAAATTTAGATTGCTTTAAAGAATAAAAAACTTGAATTTTTGATTTAAAAGTGTCATAATAGTCGAAGTTATTGTTAGCAATGACTTAAGCAATAGGAAAGGAAGCCTTTTTAGGCGCGGAGATCATATGTCACAGCTTATCATCCCTGAGAACTATTCATCGAAGCTCAGTATTAAAGAGACTCAGCATGCTATCAAGTATATAAAGGACCATTTTGAGCGTCAGCTTGCAAAGCAGCTCAATCTGACCAGAGTTTCGGCACCTCTTTTTGTAAGACCGGAGTCGGGACTTAATGATAACCTTAACGGAGTAGAACGTCCCGTATCATTTGAGATCAAGGATCTTGGCGGAGCTACAACAGAGGTTGTACATTCACTTGCAAAGTGGAAGAGAAAAGCACTTAAGGATTACGGCTTTGCATACGGCGAGGGTCTTTATACCGATATGGTTGCTATCAGAAGAGATGAGGACCTGGATAATCTCCATTCCATCTATGTTGACCAGTGGGACTGGGAAAAGGTCATCATCAAGGACGAAAGAAATATCGAGACCTTAAAGAATGTGGTAAGAAGCATATATCAGGCATTAAGGGATACAGAACATTATATAGTCGACAAGTATCCTTATATAGAAGAGATCCTTCCCGAGGAGATCTCGTTTGTGACCACGCAGGAGCTTGAGAACATGTGGCCCACAGCTACTCCCAAGGAGAGAGAGAACAATATCTGCCGTCTTAAAAAAGCTGTATTCATCATGCAGATCGGTGATCAGCTTGCCGGAGGAGAAAGACATGACGGACGTGCTCCGGACTATGATGACTGGGCTCTTAACGGAGATATCCTGGTTTACTATCCTTTGTTTGATTCAGCATTCGAGCTTTCATCCATGGGTATCAGAGTAGACGAGACATCACTCTTAAGCCAGCTTAAGAAAGCAGGCTGTGAGGAGAGAGCAGAGTTACCTTTCCAGAAGGCAATACTTAATAAGGAGCTTCCTTATACGGTAGGCGGCGGTATCGGTCAGTCCAGAATGTGTATGTACTTCTTAAGAAAGGCTCATATCGGTGAGGTTCATTCTTCCGTATGGCCCGATGATATGAAGAAGAAAGCACTTGATGCAGGCATTCAGATACTTTAATGAAAAAATAAAATTTTTCTTGCATTATTAAAAAATATATGTTAGAATCGAAAAGGTCGTGCGAACTCGCATGGCCTTTTACCAATTATGTATACGTCCGATGCACGGTGCAACGCTAATGAGTTGTCGCAGAAACGGACGCAAAATTAACCAAATGGAGGAAAAAAACATGAGTGTAATCTCAATGAAGCAGCTCCTGGAAGCAGGTGTTCATTTCGGACATCAGACCAGACGCTGGAACCCTAAGATGGCTGAGTACATCTACACAGAAAGAAACGGTATCTACATTATCGACCTTCAGAAGTCAGTTGGCAAGGTTGACGAAGCTTACTACGCAATCAAGGATATCGTAGCAAATGGCGGAAAGGTACTTTTCGTTGGTACAAAGAAGCAGGCTCAGGATGCTATCAAGTCTGAGGCAGAGCGTTGCGGTATGTACTATGTAAACGAGAGATGGCTCGGTGGTATGCTTACCAACTTCAAGACCATCAAGACTCGTATCGCTAGACTTAAGGCAATCGAGAAGATGTCAGAGGACGGAACATTTGATGTTCTTCCTAAGAAGGAAGTTATCCAGATCAGAAAAGAGTGGGATAAGCTTGAGAAGAACCTTGCAGGTATCAAGGATATGCCTACTATTCCCGATTGTATTTTCGTAGTAGATCCCAAGAAGGAGAAGATTTGTGTTGATGAGGCACATACTCTTGGTATCCCGCTTGTTGGTATCGCAGATACAAACTGTGATCCCGAGGAACTTGACTATGTTATCCCCGGAAATGATGATGCTATCCGTGCAGTAAAGCTTATCGTAGCTAAGATGGCTGACGCTGTTATCGAGGCTAACCAGGGTGTTGACGCTGTATCAAGCGACGTCGAAGCAGAGAGTGCAGAGGCAGACGCTGAGGAAGCTACAGAGGCATAATGATCATCATTTAATAGGATAATAGGAGGAAGAAAAAATGGCTACTATTACAGCAGCAATGGTTAAGGAATTAAGAGAAATGACCGGCTCAGGTATGATGGACTGTAAGAAGGCTCTTACTGAGTGCGACGGTAATTTCGATGAGGCTATAGAGTATTTACGTAAGCGTGGTCTTGCTCAGGCAGAGAAGAAGGCAAGCCGTATCGCTGCAGAAGGTGTTTGTGATGTTTATATTACAGCAGACAACAAGACCGGTGCTATCGTAGAAGTTAACTCTGAGACAGACTTCGTTGCTAAGAACGAGAAGTTCAGAGCATATGTTGAGCAGGTAGCTCAGCAGGCAGCAGAGACAAATGCAGCAGATATCGATGCATTCCTTGCAGAGACTTGGAAGTTTGATACCTCTAAGACTGTTGATGAGGCTCGTGCAGCTCAGGTTGCAGTTATCGGCGAGAACCTTAAGGTTCGTCGTTTCGTTAAGTATACTACAAACGGATTCGTTGTTAAGTACATCCACATGAACGGAAAGATCGCTATCCTTCTTGATGTTGATGCTCCTTACAGTGATGCTACCGTTGAGTGCGCTAAGAACCTCGCTATGCAGATCGCAGCTATGAATCCTACATATGTAAATAAGGATGAGATCTCAGCTGAGACTCTTGCAAAGGAGAAGGAGATCGTTATTGACAGCTCACTTGCAGATCCCGCATCACTTCCTAAGCCCATCTTAAATGCAGTTATCCAGGAAGCTCTTGATAAGAACCTCTGGAATGCAGATGATAAGGCAGCTTATGAAGCAGAGAAGAACAACAAGTTCTGGTACAACTTCATGTCAAATGAAGGAATGCAGGTACTTAGAGACATCGCAGCAGCTCACAAGGCTGAGTACATAGAGAATAAGATCTTTGCAGGTCTTGTAGAAGGCCGTTTTGCAAAGCGTCTTAAGGAAATCTGCCTTGTTGACCAGGAGTATGTTAAGGCTGAGGATAAGGAAAATGTTGGCCAGTATATCGCTAAGGTTGCTAAGGATAACGGCTGCACATTTAACGTAAACAAGTTCGTTCGTTTCGAGACCGGTGAAGGCCTTGAGAAGAGAAACGAAGACTTCGCAGCAGAAGTAGCTAAACAGATGGGACAGTAAAACTATTCACAGCTAATATATTTACATGCCGCCGCACTTATAAAGTGAGGCGGCTTTTTATATGCGTCAAACGGCTCTGTCCAGGCAGCATCCCGAACGAATTGTCGCCCGCAACGCCTCGTCAAACTTCCTCTAAGAGCAGCCTTGAAAACGCTGCGCACCGCTCCGCGTTTTAGCTGCTCTAAGAGGTGATTTCGACTCGGCTAAAACCGCGGGTCCGTCGGACAAAGACAATTCGTCTCGGGAGCATGCCTGTCACGAGCCTTGTTAATATATGAATTAAGCCGCCTCACTTTCTAAGTGTGGCGGCTCTTTTAGATCAGAAGCTGTGAATAGTCTTACTGTCCCAACTTTATTTTTTTATATAATTAAATAACCATGTCCTGGTTTCTTCATCAAGATAAGGTGATACCTTGTCATATACCATCTGATGATAGTCATTCAATATCTTTATCTCTTCCTCTGACATATCGTCCCAATTGATGGGAGACATGTCGAACGGAGCTAATGTGAGCACGTCAAAACCAAGGAAGGTCTCATAATCATCTTTATATTTCTCTACAGCTACGATATCGTTTTCAAGGCGGATACCGTATTCACCTTCAAGGTAGAAGCCGGGTTCGTCGCTGGTGACCATGCCTGCTTCCAAAGGGATCACATTTCCGCTGCGCTTACCGATCTGCCAGTTTATGTTCTGGGGACCTTCGTGTAC
>JAFZJK010000090.1 GCA_017553965.1 Lachnospiraceae bacterium
AATCCCTTCGTAAAAGCTACCATCACGGTACTTGAGATGCTCGGTATCACCGGTGGTGTGCTTGGGAAACCATCCCTGTCGGATATGAAATTCCCGGATAATGCTTTTCTTATCCAGGTAGGTTTGACAGGTGGTATGAAGGGACAGGTCATTATCGGTATGACCGAGCAAAAAGCAAAGGATACCGCTTCCGTCATGATGATGGGAATGCCCGTTAACGAGCTGGATTCCATGGCCTGCTCGGCATTGGGCGAGCTCGGCAATATGATTATGGGTAACACATCCACTATCTTTTCAACCATGAATATAGTATTTGATATTACTCCTCCCTTATCCATGCTTGGTTATGACTTAAAGCTCCAGGCAGAGTCCACTGCCATAAGGATACCCATTTTAATAAACAGCGAAGAACAGCTTTCTATATATGTATGTGTAAACGATGACTAATAAAAGGGATGGTCCTGCGGTTGATCTTTCAACCACGGAACCATCCCTTTATTGACATAATAACCAATTAAGTTATTTGTAGAACAACAGGAACAGTATTGTTCCTATAAGGCCCAGCATGAGCCAGATGATACTGTAGGATATTGTTGCTTCTACTATTCTTAGTACCCTGTCACCGGCGTCAAACTTTGCGTAAAGCTTTTCCATGATGGGGCTTGTTTTATCTTCTTCCAGGTTTTTAAAGAATATCTTTCTGATCGAATATATGACGGCTTCTCCGAAAAATGATGCCGCATACCCGATACCCTTTCCTATCTTGACCAGCCATTCCCATATAAGCTTTGTAAATGCTATAAGTCCGGTAAAGAACTTTCCGGGAGCGATGACCATAAAGTTCCATATAATCTCTGTAAGCTTGATAAGGCCTTTAAATATACCGATGAACAGTCCGGGTAAAAGCTTTAAGAGCAGGGGCCTGTATATAAGCTCTTCGAGGTCCAGCTTAGCCGGCCATCTGTTGACATATACTTTTACTCCGTTCTTCTCTTTCATCAGTACCTTTCTGATAAAGAGATATACCAGTAAACCTATGGTGAGCGATATTACAAAGCCTTTGAGGTTTTCAAGCGAAAATGCTTCAAAATGTCCTATAGCATGAGCACGGGTTATGTCACTCATATATTTGCTCAAAACTTCTACATATATGGGAGGATATACTCCGCATACCACTATGATACATGCAGGCATGATGAGTGCAAGCTTTGAAGGCGATCCGATGCTCCATTTTACTGCCTTGTCGGTGTTTGCCGGCTTTTCTATAAATATAGCTATAAACAGCTTGATCATGTAACCGATGGTCATTCCTCCGCTAAGCAGGAACAGATACTCTATAAGCTTTATGATCGTATGAGCACCGCCTGTAAGCTCGTGTGCATACTCAACTATTCCCTCATGTATGAGTGTCTTACTAAGGTATCCGGAGAATAACGGTACACCCATGATACCGAGTGCTCCGATGGCAAACATTACCATTAAGAACTTATTACCGCGGCCGAAGCCTCGAATCTCATTAAGGTCCAGTTTATGCAGCTTGGCGTATACCGCACCGGCACACATGAAAAGCACAAGCTTAAACAGCGAATGGTTGACCATATAAAGTACGGTACCTGCCGCTGCCAGACTGTTTTCCTCTCCTAACAGTACCGAAAAAGCACAGCCGGTAAGAATAAATCCGATCTGTGACATGGAGGAACATGCAAGTGTCCTCTTAAGATCTATGGAGAATACAGCCAGTACCGCTCCCGTAAACATGGTGATCACACCAAGTACAAGGATGAGTATACCCCAGCTTTTGTTTTCCCTGAATATCTCAAAGCACAGGATCAGCACA
Source organism: Lachnospiraceae bacterium (assembly GCA_017553965.1). The sequence goes on from JAFZJK010000090.1 coordinate 1,838, forward strand.
CCATATACACCGGATTTTGTAAGGATACCGGAAAGGAGTGCCGACGCAGGTGCAGGTGCCACCGGATGAGCCTTGGGAAGCCAGATATGTAACGGGAACATACCTGCTTTTGCACCAAAACCGAAAAGTATGCATATACCGGCAGCAAACATGTATGCGGTATCACCGCTGTTGCTGTTACCAAGTACTTCTCCTGCTGCCGCACAGAGCTCGTTTATCTGTATGGTCCCGAGCTTATGATACAGCATCATGATACCCATCAGCATGACAAGTCCGCCTATCACTGCTACCGCAAGATATGTTCCTGCAGCTTTCATGGCTCCGGGCTTTTCATCATGTGCAACCCACGTATAGGATGTAAACGACATAACCTCAAAGAAGATAAATGCAGTATAGAGGTCATCCGACATGAACACGCCGAGGGTAGCTCCGAGTGTGATCAGATAAAAGAAATAATAACGGTTTCTGTTGTGGTAATGAGCAAAGTACTCTCTCGAGAAAAGTGCCGTAGCTGTCCACATGAGGAGCGCCACGCCCACATATATCGTCCTGAAACCGCCGAATCTAAGATTAATACCTAATCCGCATATCTTATTGATATGCAGGGTATTTCCGTTCTTCCCGCTGGAATAGATGCAAAGCGCATAGAGCAGACACTCAAGGATCACAGCACAGACTACCAGAAAATCCCTGAAGGTTTTTCTTAAGCGTGCATCATCCCCATCATAGTCCTCTAGATTGTATTCCTTTATCCCTTTCCATCCTGCGAGATAACATATGAACGCGCCGGATATGGGCCATAATATTAAGTTTATAAGCATTATATTGCCGTTCATAGTAGTCTCCATATAAGGATCGACGCTTTAGGCTAAAAGCAAAATGCGTGATACTCAAATTTTTTAAAATGATATAAAATCAAGTACAGGCTGCCAGAAAGCACCCAGTATTATTATACAAACTGCAAATACCATAACAGGTATGAGCATTACAGCACAATGTTCCTTATAGTTATGCTCACAAACCTTATCTTCCTCAGACGGGAAATATACTCTTATAACTATAGAAAGCATGTATATGGCCGTCAGAAGCGCCGAAAGAAGCAGTGCCACAAGTCCTGTTATAGCTAAGGGACTTCCTTCGTCAACAGCCGCAAGACCTATCCTCCATTTGCTGAAGAATCCGCAGAACAGAGGTATACCGATGAGTGAAAGCGACGATACGGTAAAGCAGACAAAGGTCTTTTTCATTACCTTACCCATGCCCGAAAGCTCTTCCACGTACTCTTTTCCTGTCTGCTCCATAACTATACCGCAGCAGAAGAAGGAACAGATCTTGGTGAGCGAATGCATGAGCATGTGTGCAAACGCAGCCGTAAGTCCCAGTGGCGACATAAGTGTCGCAGCAAACAATATATATGACAGGTTACTTATAGTAGAATAAGCAAGTCTCCTCTTAAAATGCCTCTCCTTTACAGCAAATGAGGAACCATAAAGTATGGTAACAATTGTAAGCGCCATGACTATGAACTGTGCCCATGTCCCGCTTAAGATCTCGGTACCGTATACATAGTAAGTAAGTCTGATGCACGCAAAAGCACCTGCGTTAACGACTGCAACGGCATGCAGAAGTGCCGTAACGGGTGTAGGTGCAACAGCTGCCTTTATAAGCCATCCCGAAAAAGGAGCCATGGCTGCTTTTACACTGAAGCCGCAGAATGCCAGCACAAATGCCGGAAGCAGGAATACAGAGTCAGCACTTTCTGCAGGTATGCTGCCGCCGAGTACAAAGGCTGTATTACCGAGATACATCATAAATATAAGTCCGATAAGACCGAAAGCCGCTCCGCCCAATGAGTAAGCCAGATATGTTCTTGCTGCCTTTACCGCCTTTTCCGTCATAGGATGAAGTACTAGCGGGAAGGTAACAAGAGTCAGCATCTCATAGAATACATACATGGTAAGGAGATTTGCGGAAAACGCTATACCCATAACTACACCATAAGTCATGGTAAAGAAGGCAAAAAACGTATTTCTCCTCTCCTTGTCCTTCATGTACCCGTACGAATACAGGCTGGCAAAAGGCCATAATGAAGCGACTATCGTTCCGAATATGCAGGCCGCCCTGTCGGTCTTAAAATCGAAACCATAGTTCATATATATCCTGACTATGGATATGCTCTCACCGTTTAATGCCGTCATGGCAAAAAAGGCAAACGCTGTATTTATCAGGACAAATATAAAGTTAACCGTATTCCTTACCCTGTCATCCTTTGCCGGGAACATCAGCATCAGGATACCTGCCACAATGGGCAGCAAAACAGGGAACAGGATCAAGAAATTTATATTCACTTGAATCCCCCAGATATATCAGTATTATCTAGAAAATAATAGCATCGATCGCATTTGTTATAAGATCGGGGAACAGACCGAATCCTACGGCTGCAACTGCCAAAATGATCAGCGGTACCAGCATAAGCGGCGATACCTTGCACTTCTCACACTTCGAATAATCAAAGTCACTGCCCGGGAAGAATCCGTTGATGGTAATCGGAAGCAGGTATCCTGCGGTAAGGAGTGCACTGATAAGGAGCACTGCGGGTCCTAAGAACCTAAATACACCGATCTCTCCTTCAAGAGCGCCAAGGCACAGGAACCATTTGCTTACAAATCCGCTTGCGGGCGGGATACCGATAAGCGCAAGTGCATACAAAGTAAAGCACCAGATAACGCAGGGCATCCTCTTTGCTATACCCTTAAGTCCGTCCACATTCTTTATACCGGTATATACTATTATCGCACCGGCAACTAAGAACAGACCGTCCTTGATAACCGAATGGAATATAACATGGAGAAGAGCACCCTTCATGCCTGTGGCACTAAGAAGCGAAAGTCCGAAAAGTACATAAGAAACCTGGCTTACGGTGGAGTAAGCAAATCTCTTCTTCATCACCTTTTCGTTATATGCCATCATAGAGCCCAAGAATACTGTAAGCAGTGCAAGTCCCATCCATGCGTACTGTACCCATGTATCCTTAATGAATTCGGGTCCGATGCTGTAGAATACAAGCCTTATGATAACGAATACACCTGACTTTGTGATAACACCGGAAAGAACTGCAGAAGCAGGTGAAGGTGCTACCGGGTGAGCTGTGGGCAGCCAGTCCTGAAGAGGGAACAGACCTGCTTTACAGCCAAAGCCGATGAGTGCAAGGAATATAAATACCAGCAGCATGTTCTTATCTTCCGCAGGGACATTGCCGATAAAGCCGCCCGGTACGAAGTTTGAAACATTGCACTTAGTATAGATGTAGAATATCGAGATCAGTGAAAGGAAGGCACCGCCTATTGAATAGAACAGGTACTTTTTGCCCGCACTGATGGCTTCCTTGGTAAGTGAATGGAGTACCAGAGGAAGTGATGTAAGAGTCATGAGCTCGTAGAACAGGTACAGAGTAATCAAGTTTGCAGACATGTATATGCCTGAAAGCACACCCATAACTATGAGATAGAATGCAAAGAACCTGGTCTCGCTCTCCTCATGCTTCATATAGTCAAATGCGTAAAATCCTACCAGTGTCCACATAAGGCTCATGAGCACAGCAAAAAACCTGGTCAGCGGATCGCATTTTAATGTGATGGACGCACTCTCCGTTATCTTCCACAACGTAAGAGTCCCTTCCGTGTTAAATACCACGATCAGCGTCACCGCAGCCGAGATTATAAGTGCCGCACCAACAAAAGCATTTCTTATATTTCTTTTGTCAAAGCACTTGAAAATAAAAAGCATTATCCCCAGAATAACAGGCAATAATATTGGCAGTAACAATGTGAGCATTTTAAGCCTCCTTAGAGCATTTGACGATAATCATGAAAAGATATCAAGTCCGTTATTGATTATATTTATTATAGGTCCGGATGCAAGACCCAGAACCAGATTTATCATTACCAGAATAAGTATACCGAATACATAGTCCTCACAGTTCATGCTGTAAGCGGGGACCATATCCTGCTTTTTCTCTTCGCCTGCCTTATCCGGTATAAACAGATATATGACTGTTCTTAAGAAGTATATGGCATTAAGTATCGTACTTACAGCAAGTGCCAGGAGTGCTATCCACTGCATAGCTCCGTGCCCTATGGCTGCTCCGCCGAGTAACAGCTTTGATACAAAGCCTGCAAGCAGAGGGAAGCCCACTATCGAAAAGGCGCCGACGCTGTAGCAGAATGCCGAGAACTTATATTTGTAACCGAGACCTTTAAGCTCATCTATGGTCTTGGTATGCGATCCTTCGGTAAATTCCGATGAAGAAATAAACAGTAAGGACTTTGTGGCACCATGTGCAAAAATATGGAATATGGCGGCTGCCACTCCCGCTGCGGTACCTAAACCGATACCCATGTATATGTAACCTATCTGAGCTATCGAGGAATAAGCTATCATCCTTCTGAAGCTCTTCTCATGAAGCGCCATGACCGAACCGAGTATCATGGCTACTACACCTAACGTAAAGCATATATAAAGTACGCCGCACGACTTTATAACATCAAATCCTATGGTCCTGACAAATATCTTTATCAGCAGGAATATATATCCCTTTGATACCGTACTTGAAAGAAGTGAGCTTGATACAACATTCGACTGGCCGTATGCATCCGGGATCCAGAGATGGAACGGAAAAAGTCCCGATTTTATGGCCAGGCCTACAAGCATAAGGCCTATAACTATGGTAAACTGTACCCTGTACTCTCCGCTCTTTGCAAGGACTGCTACGGACTCCTTTATGTTTGACATAAGAAGATGTCCGGTAAGTGTGTACAGAAGTGTTACACCCATCAGGAAAAGTCCCGAACCGAGGATACTGATGACCATGTATCTTATCGCGGTAACGGTGGTCTTTCCTATCTGGCGTACCATGATAAGGCCGCAGCCCGCTATGGTGTTTATTTCGATAAATACGTAGCCGGTAAATAAGTCATTGGTATAGCTCATGGCAAGCAGTGAGCTCGTCATCAAGCATACTAAGATATAAAACAGGTTTTCCTTCCTGTCCTCCACATCGTCCTCAACGGCTTTCGTACCCGCTACTACGGACAGGAATGCAATGAGACTGACAAACAATGAGAATAACGATTCCAGACATCCGAATCTTATCTCGTTTCCCCACGGTGCAGGGAAATGTCCCATGTAGTAGACGTAGGCCGCACCTCTTTTGATCGTAAAGAAGAGCACTGCGACCGAAAGGCACACTACAGCACCCAGGACGATCCTCGTCATGTATTTTGCCGCTTTTCTGTTAAGCACCGAAAGCACAATGGCGCAGAACATTGAAAGCATTATTGAAAAAAACGGGAAATTCTTTATAAAATCCATCTTTTCAGCCTTCTCCTCTCGCCATCATAAGGCAGTAATCAAGATCTAAGGAGTGATATTTTTTATACATTCTTATGGTCATGGAAAGAAGCAGCGCGGTAACACTGACCGATACAACGATACCCGTAAGCACAAGTCCGCTGGGTATGGGATTGATGTAGTATTCGGCCGACATTACTCCGTCTGTGATAATGGGTGCTTTCCTGCCCGTTATATAGCCCTGTGAGGCTAAAAGCAGGTAAATGGACGAGTCCATTACGTTAAGCCCTATGACCTTTTTTATCATGTTTTTCTGAAACAGAAGATCTGCAAATCCTATGACGAATAATGCCACAGCCACAAGATCGTTCAGATGTCTGAC
>JAFZJK010000091.1 GCA_017553965.1 Lachnospiraceae bacterium
ATACTTGTCATGGCAGGCTGTATCTGTACGGGACTTTTACAAAAGGGCTCGTTTAACCGTGTGACCATACCGGGGAAAAAGTTCCCTGATTATATCAAGGACAGATTCTTTAAAAAGACTTATTATACGACCAGAGGAAGCCACAGGGGTATACTTTTGATGCTGGCTTTTTCTGTAATATTCTCTCTGGCTGTAATGATAATCTCACTTCCCGTATTTAACAGGGACCTGGGGGATACGCCCGAGGACAGCGCCAAGGCTACGATTGATGATACTATAAAGATCGTAGTACAGAACGGAATACAGGGCTTATTTAACAGGTATGACTCCACCAACGGCTTGAACCGCGGCCGGTTGGGCGGGGTTTCTTCGGTGAGCCCTGATTTTAAGACGGATATAGCGGTAAGTTTTGTGCCTTTCAGCAGGGATACCGTGTACCTGCCCGGATTTAAGGGGATACAGTATAACGGTTCCGAGTGGTCAAACAGGATCAGGCTTGCGGATTATGACGGATTACTGCTGCTGGGTGTGGAAGATGAAAATGTAGAATCAATTGAGGAGCAGGAAACCAGGGAATATATAGACACAAAGTATATAGATGATACTGACAGAGCCTTTGACAGCCTTGTAACAACAGATACTTTGGAAATTACCATGGGAAACGCAACATTCGTTATTCCGTATATGGATCATTCTGTAAAAGCTAAGGCTGAAATATCATATATAGATAAGAGCTTTGGTATGGATGTTTTTCCGTATGTGACGTATTACGGAGTAGAAAAGCAGTCGGGTGATCCTCTGTATCAGTCTAAAGACCCTGTAAACGATCCGGTCATAAGTACAATAGATATGAACTATTACCCTGTAAAGCTGGCTGCATACACAACACCTGATATGATGGCAGAAGCAGCGTTTGCTGCGGCTATTAAGAGTACTACATCGTATGGATATAAAAACAGGGTTTACCTTGATCCCTATGTCTTAACTAATACTACTGCTTCCGGGAGCAGGTTTTTAAGTCTTACTTACGGTTCTGGCAGGAAAGATGCACTATCGTTGTTATATGAAGATTATATCAACAATATATGCCTGAAAGTACCTGATAATCTTAAGGGCTATCTAAACAGTTTTATCAAGGAACACAAGTATTTTGGGCTGAATGATCTGAGAGACTATCTTAACCTACAGTTAGAAAGAGAGGACAAGTATACCAATAATGGTTTTAAAAAGGAGATGGAAAGGATCATCTCCGAATTGCCGGTGGAGGATTACTATCTGCCCGGTGATCCTATAACCATAGAAACAATGTACGATAAAGTAGAGGGAGTTGTCTCAGACGACGAAGCTGTACTCGAGGTGGATCAGTTTGAGAAGATTTATGGTAAAGATCTTTTTAGCAGGGACAGTATATCAGAAATATTGTACGATAAGATCCTGGAATTCTATGAAAAAGAATATGCGGAATATGATGAAATAAATAAATTCAGGTTAAGGGCCTGTGAAGCTATAAAGGATATGTTTTATAAGGAATATCCCTACACCCTTTCTCCCGGCAGGACACCCCAGGGGTCTGATTATGTAAGGTATTTCTTAGAGGAGCAGAAGAGAGGTTTCTGTTCCCATTTCGCTTCGGCAGCGGTAATGCTTCTCCGTCAGCTGGGTATACCGGCCAGATACGTGGAAGGATACTGTATCCCTTATTCGCTTATGCAGGAGTCAGCAACGAAACTTAGTATTGACGGTAGCAGTTGGTTTGATGAAGAAAATGAGTTCAACCCCAATAAAAACGTATATACTGTTGAGGTAAGCGATTACTATGCACATGCCTGGGTAGAGGTATATCTGGAAGGAAAGGGCTTCGTACCTTTTGAGTTTACGCCTCCGAGCTTTGAAGCTGCACCTACACCTGCCGCAATGACCGGTGTCGGCGGTTTCTTTGCAAGGCTTTTTGATGTAGATCTGGGCTTTGATGCTTCGTCGGAAAGCTCTCTTTCCATAACCGGAGACGATACAACATCTGCAGTAACTACGGAAAAGTCGGGGCTTGATCTTTCGTTACTGCTTGTGCCTTTAGGCTGGGTTGTCGGTTCGGTAGCGGTTTTCTGGATCTTATATCTTCTTATTAAAAAGCTTTTAATAGAAATACGCTATGCAAAGTACCTTAAGGAAGAAAAATATGCTCCGGTTATCCTGGCCAGATATGAGGAGTTTGTAAAGAAGTTAAAGAAGAAAAAGATTGTGACGGCAAAGAACCCTCTTCCTTTGGAGCTTTGTGAGATACTTTCGGATCATAAGGTTGAAATGTTTGGAAAGGAAGCTTCGGCCGAGGAGAAAAAGGCTCTTAAAGAGAAGGTTTACGAGGAATGTAATACAGTATTCAGCTATGCTGAAAAGGTACTTTATTCCGAGTACAAAACAAATGAGGAGGAGTATAATACATATTACAAATTTATTACGGGGTTTTTAACAAAAAAATATTGATATATTAAAAAAATAAAAAAGTCTTGATTTTCAAACAAAAAAAAGGTATGCTATGATTCGTTTGATTTTTAACGAAACAGAAAGGCAGAAAGAAATGGCTAAGAATCTTGTGATAGTTGAATCGCCCGCTAAGGCCAAGACTATTAAGAAGTTTTTGGGTACGGGGTATGATGTTATTGCTTCCCAGGGTCATGTAAGGGACTTGCCCAAAAGTCAGATGGGTGTGTCACCCGAGGATGATTTTGAACCTAAATATATCACTATAAGGGGTAAGGGGGAAATATTGTCCGAGCTTAGAAAAGCGGCTAAAAAAGCAGATAAGATATATCTCGCAACCGACCCGGACCGCGAAGGAGAAGCTATATCCTGGCATCTTCAGACACTTCTTAAGCTCAATGAAAAGGCAGCAAACAGGATCACATTCAACGAGATCACCAAAAATGCGATCAAAAATTCAATAAAAAATCCCAGAAGGATAGATATGGGTCTTGTCGATGCACAGCAGGCTAGACGTGTGCTTGACAGGATCGTAGGATATAAGATCAGCCCGCTTCTTTGGTCAAAGATTAAAAGCGGTCTTTCGGCGGGAAGAGTACAGTCGGTAGCTTTAAGACTTATCTGTGAGCGCGAAAAAGAGATCAATGATTTTGTACCCGAAGAGTACTGGAGCCTGGATGCGGTGCTTAATACAGGAGCTGCTTCCAAGGGTAAGGGGCTTGCTGTGCATTTTTACGGCAAAAAGGATGAAAGGATCATCCCTCACAGCGAGAAAGAAACCGACGGTTTTATTAAAACATACGGGAAAAAGTTAAAGTGTATAGAGGTTAAGGAGGGTGAGAAGCATAGAAAGGCACCTCTGCCTTTTACAACGAGCACACTCCAGCAGGAGGCTTCCAAAGTCCTTAATTTCTCTACCAAGAAGACCATGCAGCTTGCACAGACACTGTATGAAGGCGTGGAAGTGGAAGGACATGGTACCATCGGTCTTATCACATATTTAAGAACCGATTCCATAAGAGTATCCGCTGAGGCTGATGCAGCTGTAAGAAACTATATCGGCGATACATACGGAAAGGATTTCGTTACAAGCGAGGATGTAAATAAGGGTACCGGAAAGAAGATCCAGGATGCTCATGAAGCTATACGTCCTTCTTATGTGGATATCCCTCTTGAAGATGTTAAGAAATCACTTTCGAGAGACCTTTTCAGATTATACCAGCTTATTTGGAAGCGTTTTGTGGCAAGCCGTATGAAGGCTGCGGAATATAAGACCGTAAAGGCTGTATTTGAGTCAAAGGACCTTAGGTTTACCTGTTCATCTTCGAAGCTTGTATTCGGCGGATTTATGTCGGTATACTCAACAGAAGAGGACAAGCAGGACGAGGAAAATGACGGCGATCTTTCAAAGATAAAGACAGGTGCTACATATGATGTGGTTGAAAGCATCAAGGAGCAGCATTTTACACAGCCTCCGGCACACTTTACGGAAGCTTCTCTGGTAAAGACTCTTGAAGAGCTCCGTATCGGACGTCCCAGTACTTATGCACCTACCATCACTACCATACTTGCAAGACATTACATTCTTAAGGAAAAGAAAAACCTGTATGTAACCGAGCTCGGTGAGGCAGTAAACTCGATAATGGTCGGCTCATTCCCTGAGATAGTGGATACTGAGTTTACGGCACTTATGGAGGATACACTCGACAGTGTTGAGACAGGTGACGTTGACTGGAAGTCAATTGTCAGAAATTTCTATCCGGATCTTGAAAATGCAGTGAAAGAAGCTGAAAGTAATCTCGGAAAGGTTAAGGTTTCTGATGAAGAGACCGATATAGTCTGTGAACAGTGCGGGCGAAAGATGGTCATAAAGTATGGACCTCACGGAAAATTCCTTGCCTGTCCCGGCTTCCCGGAGTGCAGAAATACCAAGTCATACAACGAAAAAACAGATTTCAAATGTCCTAAATGCGGCGGCGAGATAGTCATCATGAAGAGCAAGAAGGGCAGAAGATACTACAGTTGTACCAATCATCCGGCCTGTGACTTTATGTCATGGCAGAAACCTGAACAGGAATAATTTATTAAAAGTAGAATGATAATTTTACGCCTTGTCGGAAAAATGTTCAAATTTTTAGAAAATTCTATTGATTTTTGAATAAATATGTGTTATTCTATCAAATAGAGTAATTACTTTCGGATGGGGGTAGAATATGAGCGTTCAATTACTTGATAAGACCAGAAAGATTAATAAGCTTCTACATAACAATAGTTCGCACAAGGTCGTTTTTAATGATATATGTCAGGTATTAAGTGATATACTTGACGCGAATATTCTTGTTATCAGTAAAAAAGGAAAAGTACTCGGAGTAACAAATAAAGAAGAGGTTAAGCCTTTAAGTGAGCTTATAATGAACGAGATCGGCGATCATATCGACAACGATCTCAATGAGCGTCTGTTAAGCATTCTTTCCACAAAAGAGAATGTTAATCTTATGACTCTCGGCTTTGAGCTTCCGGATATAGATTCGTACGTAGCTCTTATCACTCCGATAGATATCGCAGGTGAGAGACTTGGTACCCTGTTCCAGTACAGGAAGCATGATCAGTTTAATATCGATGATATTATCTTAAGTGAATACGGCACCACTGTTGTGGGGCTTGAGATGATGCGCTCCGTTAACGAGGAAAACGCTGAAGAGAGCAGAAAGGTGGCTATCGTAAGATCGGCTATCAGTACGCTTTCCTTCTCGGAACTTGATGCTATCAAGCATATATTTAAGGAGCTGGGAGGCAACGAAGGAATCTTAGTTGCCAGCCGTATAGCCGACAGCGTGGGTATCACAAGGTCGGTTATCGTTAATGCTTTAAGAAAATTCGAAAGTGCCGGCGTAATCGAATCCAGATCATCCGGTATGAAGGGTACTTACATAAAGGTACTCAACGATGTTGTCTTTGAAGAGCTTGAAAAAACAAAATAATATAATGGAATGACTTTACAAAAGGGATTTTGCGTGCAAAATCCTTTTTGTGATTTTTTAAATATTTCTTGTTTTTTTTATGCAATTAATTATAATTGTTTATAGTGGGTTTATTTTGGAGGTTTTTAATGATCGGATCGAATGCTTTTAACTATGTAAACGTGCTTAATAAGGCAGCTGATGCAAGCTGGATCAGAAATGAAGTCATAGCCAACAATATAGCAAATGTAAGTACTCCCGGATACAAGAGAAAGGATATTAAATTCGAGGGGTACTTAAAGCGTGAGATTATGAAGGAAGGCTATGCAGGCGGTGATCTTAATAAGAGAGTTGCCAACGTAAATCTTGACAGGCTTGGCACGAGGATATATACCGATCAGGCAGAGCTTTCGTACCGCAAGGACGGAAACAATGTCGATATCAATACAGAGAACGCAAATCTGGCAGAAAACCAGATCAGATACTATACATTACTGAATTCCATGACACAGGAGTTCAGCAGGATCAAGTCGGTCCTTTCAAAGGGTTGATAAGGAGGTAGCTTATGGCAATATTTAACGGAATGAATATAAGTGCCAGCGGTATGACGGCTCAGACCATGCGTATGGACACCATAGCCCAGAACCTGGCAAATATCGATACGACACGTGATGAGAACGGTAATGTATATCGCAGAAAAACCGTAGTATTTGCAGAAAAAGGCAATGATGCTTTCGGTTCTGCACTTGCTATGCAGCAGGCAAGACGTGCCACAGCCATAAACGGTACCGGCGTAAAGGTTACCGCTATAGCAGAGGACCATGTTACCGCATTAAAGAAGGTATATGACCCTGCTCATCCCGATGCAGATGAAGAAGGATATGTAACATATCCCAATGTGGATACCGTAACCGAAATGACCAACCTTATCGATGCTACACGTTCTTATGAGGCAAATGTTACAGCATTCAATGCTACCAAGAACATGCTGCTTAAAGGGTTAGAGGTTGGACAATAGTCGTCGCAGGAGGGGACCCGTTCCGCGTAGCGGAATGGAGTGCCTATAAATGAGGACACATATTAAGATTGGAGATACAGTATGGATACACTTATTACCGGTATTAACGGTATAGAAGCATTAACATCCGGCACAGTAAATAAGACAACTAAAAAGTCCAATGCCTTCGAACTGCTTTCTCCGGAAGAGCTTAAAGGCACGGCAAAGTCCGGATCGTTTGATTCGCTTCTTAAGTCTGCCATGGAAATGATATCCGAAACCAACAGATATTCAAATGAAGCTGCGGAAGCAGAGCTTTCTTATGCCATGGGTCTTACCAACAGCACTCATGACCTCCAGGTAGCACAGATGAAAGC
>JAFZJK010000092.1 GCA_017553965.1 Lachnospiraceae bacterium
AGTATGTGCAAGGCAGGTGCCCTTCATAGCGCTCTTGTTTACGAAATCAACGGTCTTTCCTGCTAAGTAGTTAAGCCCGTCAAGATCGACATCTTCTTTTTCGATAATAATGTCGCAGTCTGCACCGTCAAGTTCCATAACCGTTTCAAACAGTGTACGCTGACCGTCCTGGATGAACTGTCCCATGGAATGAAGGTCTGTGGTAAGGTCTACTGCTGCGGGGAAGATACCCTTCTGGTCCTTTCCTTCGCTCTCTCCGTAAAGCTGTTTCCACCATTCTGCAATATAATGAAGTGCAGGCTCGTAGTTAGCGAGTATTTCTATGGATTTTCCTTTTCTTAAGAGTATGTTTCTGGCTGCTGCATATCTTAATGCAGGGTTCTTGTCATATTCTGCCTCTAAACATACCTTCTTCATATCGCGTGCACCCTTCATAAGAAGGTCAAGGTCGGCACCGCTTACAGCGATGGGAAGAAGACCTACTGCTGTAAGTACTGAGAAACGTCCGCCGATATCATCGGGTACTACGAACTCCTCATAGCCTTCCTCATCAGCAACCTTCTTTAATGCTCCGCGTGCCTTGTCGGTAGTTGCATAGATACGTTTAGCAGCTTCTTTCTTGCCGTACTTATCGATGAGCATCTTCTTAAATACTCTGAATGCGATAGCTGGCTCTGTGGTGGTACCTGACTTACTGATCATGTTGATGGAGAAATCACGGTCTCCGATAACGTCTTTTAAGTGAGCCATGTACTGTGTGCTGATGCTGTTACCTACATAATAGATCTCGGGAGTTTTACGCTGCTCCTTTGAGATATTGTTATAAAAGCTGTGACGCAGGAAATCGATGGCTGCACGTGCTCCTAAGTAAGAGCCGCCGATACCGATAACGAGCAGTACATCGGAATCCGACTTGATCTTTTCAGCCGCCTTTTTAATGCGTGCAAATTCAGCCTTGTTGTACTTTGAAGGAAGGTCGATCCATCCCAAGAAGTCATTGCCGGCTCCGGTTTTTCCTACAAGCACGTCCTTAGCAGTAAGGACTGCCTTTTCCATGTTTTTGATCTCATCCGCACTGATAAATGCTTTTGCTGCGGAATCATCAAACATTACTTTTTTCATAAAAGCCTCCGCTTAAAAATATTTTTGAGGGAGAAGGAATTATTCATCCTCGTCTCCGAACATTTCATCATAATCCTCATTGTCCATCAGTTCGTCAAATGCTTCGCTTGCAGCATCAAATTCATCATCGTCGCCGATGTCGTCGAGGTCGTAGTTACCGTCACCGTTGTCGATAAAACGGTAGAGCAGGAAATCACCGTCGGGATCGTTCTCGGGAAGAAGTGCGATATAATCACGTTCTCCGCAGGGGAAGATGGCGATGACATCACAGGTCATTTCAGAACCGTCCTCAAGGGTAAGGGTCACCTGATCAAATGCATCCTCAAACTCTTCTTCGTTTAAATTGTTGTTTTTGTCGCTCATGTAGCTCCTCCTATAAATTATTTATCGTGTACTATAGCACTGTCAAAAATTATGTTCTCTGCTTTTTCTCTTAACGCATAAAGATCCTGGTCTTCGTCACCGGTTTTTTCGTCATCGGTAAGAGTAAGGTTTTCAACCTTGATTATCTCATCAAGTACATGAGTGTATTTTACCTGGAATTCAGCCTGTTCATGTATAAAGGTATTGTACTCATCATTGGTAAAACCGTATACATATGAGAAATAGGTTAGGGCGTCTACACCGTACTGCATCTGTACCACATAATCATAATATTCGATGGCACTCTGCTCTTCGTATGCTATCTCTTCAGCCAGTTCACCGGTGAACTCGGAGTTCTCAAATACCTGCATGATCAGGTCATCCTTCATCATGGAGTCTGCATATTCTGCATTATACTGGGCGAATTCTTCACGTGCGGCTGCTTTATATTCTTCTACGGAGCCGAATGAAGTATTTGCTGCAACAAGCTCATCTGTAAGCTCGGGGGTTACGTATTCGTAAGCACTCGTGATATTTACCAGGAAGTTTACTGCTTTACCGGCAAGGTCTGTGTGGTGATAGGTTTCCGGGAAAGTCAGATCAAGTGAAACACTGTCACCGACCTTCTTTCCTACAAGACCTTCTTCAAAGCCTGAGATAAATGTGTGTGAACCAAGTTCAAGCGGATAATCGGTGCCGGAGCCGCCGTCAAATACCTCACCGTTCAAAGTACCTACATAGTCGATCACGGCGGTGTCGCCTTCCTTAAGTGCACGGCCGTCTGTTATATCAACAGCCTCTTTTACTGATTCGAGGAAATATTCCATCTCGGTCTCGATATCTTCGTCTGTAACGGGAGGTATCTCGCGGTCTGCTTCAAGACCTTTGTACTGACCTAATTTTACGGATACGTTAAACTCACGTTTTTCAATGGGGGTGAGGTTTGCAGTAGTATCATTGTCGGGTACTGTTGCATTTCCGTCGACATCGATAACGGTGTTATTGGTAGTGTTGTTGGCGTTGGTTGATTTATTCTCGTTGTTCTTGTTAAAGAGAGATACGATAAGGAATATCAGCAGTCCCACTATAACCATACCCAGAGCTATAACGATCACCAGCAGTGTCTGGTTGTTCTTTTTGGGCTTTTCTGGTGTGGGAGTTTTGATCCATGAAGGATCGGGTTTGGCAGGGGAGGAAGGTATATCTTCCGAAATACTGCCGTCTTCTTTTACTTCGTTAAAGTTACCTTCGGAGTTATCAGTTATTACATCAACTTCGTTGAAATTCCCGTCAAGATCCTCGGCCTTCTGTGCCACTTCGTTAAAACTCTCAACGCTTTCGTCAATTGAGTCCGGAGCACCTGCGATATCTGCGATCTTTGCAATCTCCGAGAGTTCCGATATCTCGTTTAAATTGGTATTATCATTATCCATTTTTGTACATATTACCTTTCGATATTCTAAAGCCTTTTCGGCTCGATATCAGATGATATCAGATATTTATGAAAACTTTGTGAATAATATCATAACATGATGCTCCATGTCAATTACATGACATCCATCTTCCGGATGCTCCGCAGGGAAGTACCAGACCGCTTTCGGTAACGGGCAGACCTATTTCATCAGCCTCTACCTTTCCCTTATAACGCTTCACCAGCAAGGTGTTAAGCATATATGAAAGTACTGCGGGC
>JAFZJK010000093.1 GCA_017553965.1 Lachnospiraceae bacterium
CAAAATGGTCTGCCACAACTATATGCATCCCTTAGGACATATTGTTACCGCAAAGTACTGGCAGTGTGTTAGGGAAAATATGCTCCATATGAGCGTATCCGATTCCGGCTGGGCTAAGTTCGGCTGGGGTAAGATATACGGACAGTGGATATGCGGTGCTACCATATTCTGTTATGATATGCTTAAGTTCCATCCCGATAAACTGCTTGGCGTATTACAGAAGTATAAGGTAACTACATTCTGTGCACCGCCCACCATGTACAGATTTATGTTACAGGAGGATGTAGCGGCTTACGATCTTTCAAGTGTACAGAGATGGTGTACCGCTGGCGAGCCTCTTAACCCTGAAGTAGTTAAGAAATGGAAGGAATTCACCGGATATACCATAGCAGAAGGCTTTGGACAGACAGAAAGTACAGTACTTCTGGCTAACTTCCCCTGGTATGAGCCGAAGCCCGGTTCGATGGGCAAGCCTTCACCTATATACAATATCAGGCTTCTTAATAATGAAGGAAACGAAGCTGAAGACGGTGAGGAAGGCGAGATAACGGTAGCAGTACCCAAGGATGATTATCCTATCGGTCTTTTTGTAGGCTATTATAAGAATGAAGAGCTTACAAATGAAGCTATCGGCAGCGGCGTATATAACCTTAAAGATGTAGCATGGCGTGATTCCGACGGATATTACTGGTTCGTAGGCCGTCATGATGATGTTATCAAATGTTCCGGATACAGAATAGGACCCTTCGAGGTTGAAAGTGCTCTGATCACTCATCCTGCAGTAGTAGAGTGTGCGATCACAGCTGCACCCGACCCCATAAGAGGTCAGGTAGTTAAGGCCACGGTAGTTCTGGCTAAAGGCTATACTCCTTCAGAGGAGCTTACCAAAGAGCTTCAGAACCATGTAAAGCATAACACCGCTCCTTACAAGTATCCCAGAATTGTTGAATATGTAGCAGAGCTTCCCAAGACCTTGGGCGGCAAGATCAAACGTGCACAGATCCGCAGGGAGGATGCAGAGAATGCTGCAAAGAAATAAAGGCAGATTATTTCTTGTATGCGTGCTTGTAGTGCTTGCTTTTGTGTTAACAGGATGCGCTTCGGAACAGACGTATCTGAATGATGCGGCCGATGCTTATGCGGCAGGTAACTATGATAACGCGGAAACATATTTCCTAAAAGCTATACGAAACGGTGAGAAATCATTGACCGTTTTCTCCGGCTACGCCTTTAACCAGCTCAAAAAAGGTGATATAAAGGGAGCTAAGGCTCTGTTTGAGCTGATGATGAACCAGCAGAACACCTACGGCAACTATTTTGATAAGGAGCCACAGACAGGTGAAGCCGTAAGAAAAGGGCTTTTGGATATATATCTTTCTGAAAATGAATATGAAAAGTCCATCAACCTTTTGAAGGAACTCGGAGAGACAGCTACCGATCCGGCCAAAAAAGCCGAGTATAAAGCTTCTGCGGCTGCACTTGCATGGCGCGTTAGCTACGCTGAGCTGGATAAGGATGCCACACCGCTTTACAGTCCTGATGAGCTGATAAAGCTTATAACCGATTCGATAACAGCGGGCAATGCGGATGTTAAGAATTACCGTATGAGAGCTGATATGTACTGGATCAAAGAGGAGTGGGACCTTTGGGAAGATGATGAAAGGATGATCATTTCCCTTAAGGACTACGCCCTTGACGAGTACAGGGCAATATTTGGTATGACGTTAGAGAGAAAGAGCGTTACCGATGTGCTTAGGCTGGTTGATGAGGCGGTGGTATACTTTGACGGTCATTCCGCTTATGCGGATAATTATACCGACATTATCCCAATGGTGCTTAAGGGCGCCGAGTACTCCAAGAGGACAGAATGGGAGCATGACGAGAACTATTACTTCGATCTGGCAGAGAAATACCTCACTACGGCACAGGATAAGAACCTTTCGGATAACGAGGTGCTCAGATACCAGATAATCGTAGCAGAAAAGAAAGGGAAGATGGAGCTTGCTTACAAGCTTCTGGGAGTGTACCTGAGTCCCGACCATTGTCCCGATGACCGCATGGCATACAAAGAGCAGAAATACCTTGAAAACAGGATAGGTATTTCAGCAGATTAATATAAAAAGAGTAAAGATCTTAACCATGTTTTAAACGAAAAATACGCCGTACACGGACAAATAAAAAGACTTAAAATTCTGACAATTTTCAGAGTGCCTAAAATAGGGGCAGACACAATATATAGTGTCTGCCCCTAAAAAAATACTCTTTATTTTGTATTTTTGCTATTGACTTCTAATATACGTTCTGATACACTTATTTATGTCGGCGGGCAAAACAGAAGTATCCGCCAAGGGATAAAAGTGAGGATCTTACCGGAGGAGAAGGCAATGAACAATTTCAGTGTTACCAAAAGAGACGGCGAGGTGGCAGAGTTTAATCTGACCAAGATATCCAACGCCATCAAGAAAGCATTTAATGCTACCGAGCAGCTTTATAATGATGATATCATCAACCTGCTTGCATTAAGAGTTACATCAGCATTCCAGTCCAAGATCAAGGACGGCTGTGTAAACGTAGAAGATATCCAGGACTGTGTAGAGGATGTTCTTAACCAGACCGGATACAATGAAGTAGCAAAAGCTTACATATTATATAGAAAGAATCGTGAGAAGATCAGAAACATGAAGTCCACGATCCTTGACTACAAGGAGCTGGTTAACAGCTACGTTAAGGAAGAAGACTGGCGTGTTAAGGAGAATTCCACAGTTACATATTCAGTTGGTGGACTTATCCTTCACAATTCAGGCTCCATTACAGCTAACTACTGGCTGTCTGAGATCTACGATCAGGAGATTGCAAACGCTCATCGTAATGCGGACATCCATATCCATGATCTTTCCATGCTTACCGGTTACTGCGCCGGTTGGTCATTAAAGCAGCTTATTAAAGAAGGTCTCGGCGGTATCCCCGGCAAGATCACTTCTTCACCTGCAAAGCACCTTTCCACACTCTGCAACCAGATGGTTAACTTCTTAGGCATCATGCAGAATGAATGGGCAGGCGCACAGGCCTTCTCATCCTTTGATACATATCTTGCTCCTTTCGTTAAGAAGGACAACATGAC
>JAFZJK010000094.1 GCA_017553965.1 Lachnospiraceae bacterium
ACGTGTTTTCTACATTATTTGATATCGAAAATGTACTTAACTACGGCATTTATATTATCATAATTCTCGGTAATGCTTGTAAATGCTATACAGTACTTGCTTGAGGTCTCAAAACCGTTGATCCTCTCAAGAAATTTCTCAAGATTTAGACCGTAAACAGCTTCCTCTCCCTCTACGAAGGCACCGTTTTCCTGAGGATATGTAGGTACAACTTTAACCTTTGCTTCCTCGGGGATACGGGCATATATCTCTTTTGAGATAACCTGGTCCACAGGCTTTAATGCTTCACTGTTTACCTGGTACTTTAACTCATCCTTTGAAAGGATGATCGCATCTATCTCACCTGCTGCCATATGTACCGTAAATGACATACCGGAATTATAATCGGCTACCAGTGAGCTGTATGTATTATCAAGTACTACGTTCTGATGCTTCGGATCGGTTATGAGCAGATTCTCAACATCCGCTTTAAACTGCTGAAAGCCGGCAGGTGTAAACGGAGATACCACTATAGCCGAATAAAATACCGGATCCTGTTTGGGCTTTAGGAATGAATATAACAGGCCTCCCGCAAGAGCTGCTATCAGTATCCCGAGTATTACTTTTCCGAGATAGTAATCCACAAAATACCTGAGCTTGCTTTTTCCTTTGAGCTCCTTAAGGTTTTCGGATGCCGACTTATCACTTCTGGCCTTATAAAGGGCCATATCCGCTTCATCTTCCGGAACCTTTACATCCTTTTCAGTAATCTGGAGCAGGCTCTTTCCGCAGTTGATACATCTCTCTGTTCCCTCTGCTCTGGGTGTCCCGCACTCGGGGCATTTTTCATAATAATTTACTTTTTCTCCTAATGAGATCTTCATGTTACACCTTCCAAGAATTTTCAAAAAATCATTGACAATTCCGACATTAATCGGTATATTTATAGGGTGTCAAACAAGCTGGGATAGCTCAGTCGGTAGAGCGACTGATTCGTAATCAGTAGGTCGAGGGTTCAAGTCCCTTTCTCAGCTTTATTTTTATGCCCTTTTTTAACTATGAATAGTATTATATCATAGCCTCGTGCATCTTCAAGAACAGCAAGCCGTAATCAATGGGCTTTGAAAATATCATGTTCACACCGTTCTCTTTTGTCTTTACTATCGACTCTGCGACTCCCTTATTTGAAACTGCAAATACAGGTACTTTTTCGGCATCTTCCTTACAGGAAAGCCTTATGCAGTGTGCTACGGAATAACCGTCCAGTTCGGCAGCGCCCGTGTCCACAAGTACCATATCATAAGTCCCCGCAGGATTCTTGATGAAATCCTTTACAGCTTCCTGACCGCTCTTTATCTCATGTACTTCGGCGCCTCTCTTTGTAAGCATCTCCTTCATGATCTCTCCGGATAGCTCACTGTCGGGTACGAGTAATACCTTTTTCCCGGTAAAATCAAACTCCTCGGGATCTGCCGTAGTCTTTAGCGCTCCGGTCCCGATCTTCTGGATGGTCCTTTCCGCTTCGTCCGCTACAGGCGTCTCTTCAGCTACCTTTGTATCTTCAGGCTTTACAGTTGGTGCAGAGATCATATTCTTTCCGGTCTTTGCCACAAGCTCTGTATAGCTTTCGTCATCTCTTAAGGATATCTCCTCGTTCTTCTCCCTGCTTTCCTTAAGCATTTCCTCCATAAGCGTATTTATCTCATTGGTCTTATCATTGATGAGCTTTAAACGCTCTATGGTTTTTTCGGTATCGGTCACAGTACTTTGCGCTATATCCGCAAGACCTATTATATCGTTTAACGGGTCCTTCATCTTTGTGGCGAATTCTTCGAACAGTCCTTTTAACTGGCTGGAGATCTCTTTCTCATGCATAAGAGATACGCTTAAGAGCTTTCGATAGCTCATATCCTCATCGGATGCATTGTCGAGTATTCGGAAGCAGACAAAATATTTCTTTTCTTCCTCGTTTCCTTCGGAAGGCATGATACCTTTTACCTTGACCCAGAAATACTTTTCGTCGCCGTTATGCATCCTGAAGTTGAGCTTCCTGACATATACACCGTTTTTCATACCCTCCAATATGGTATTGGGATCAAAAAACTGTATAAAGACAGTCCTGTCATCAGGATGTACCATCTTCTGTGCGGCCAGCATTACTTCAAGCTCCACAAAACCTTTTCTGGTGTTCTGTGCATCGGGATCGATCAGACTTTCAAAAGTCCCGCGGTCAAGATTGACATCCAATATCTCATCATAATAATCACGCCATATCTGCATGAGTAATTCTTCTCTGCTGTTCATATAAACCCCGTCCGAATACAAATTTTACAGCTGCCTTAGAATTATAATCTATTTTAAGACAGCTGTAAATATAAAACTTAGTGTTAAATCTTAACAAATGATTAATTCTGGGTAAGTATCTGCATTATCTCGTTGCTTCTCTCAACGAAAGCTGTCATAGCCTCAGGAGATAAAGGCTTGTGGCTGAGCATAGCCAGATCGTAAAGCTGGTGAACTATAAGCTCGGTGTTTTTACCCTTCTTATTGTCATATATGTACTTAACCAGCTCATTTTCACTGTTAAGAGTAAGTGTTCCGGTTGCTCCGAAGCCATCCATATCCATACCGCCCATGCCGTACATCTTCATCATATCGTTCATACGGCGGCTCTCCTCGCTTAAGGTAAATACAGATGATACCTTCTCATTCTTAAGCTTTTCAACCTTTACTTCAAGCTTGTCGTTTCCGATCACTTCCCTAAAGAGCTTCTCTAAAGCCTTCTGTTCTTTATCAAGTGTCTTCTGCTCTTTCTTATCTACATCTGCCTTCAGGGAATCGGTAACATCGGCATCTACTCTTAAGAATGCTATCTTCTCATTATCTGCTTCAAGCTGTGAAATGAAAGGATTATCAATATTATGTGTAAGGAGGACTGCATTCATGCCTTCAGCCTTAAACATATTGATATACTGGCTCTGCTGCTTCTCGTCGGTTACATAGTATACCTTCTGCTTCTCGGGCTCCTTCTTTTCGTCTTCCTTCTCATCGTCGGAGCTGTCCTTTTCATCTATTACTTCACCGTCGGCATCTACTATATCACCTTCAACCTTTTCGGGCTTGTCTGCCTTTTCCTCTGCCTGATCGTAGAATCCGTCTTCCTTAGCTTCGCCTTCTGCCTTTTCAGCTTCGTCCTTCTTGCCGTATTCAGCGTCAAGGTATTCCTGTAAAGTCAGGTACTTGCCGTTTAAGTCCTTAAACAGCATTGAATCCTTTACTTTATCCTTAAACTTGTTGTCCTTCAGGCAGCCGTACTTGATGAAGGGAGAGATATCATCCCAGTACTTCTCGTAGTTCTCACGGTCAACATTAAACATACCGGTAAGCTTATCTGCTACCTTCTTGGTGATATAATCGGATATCTTCTTTACAAAACCGTCATTCTGAAGTGCCGATCTTGATACGTTAAGAGGCAGATCGGGACAGTCGATGACACCCTTTAAGAGCATAAGGAACTCAGGAATAACTTCCTTAATATTATCTGCGATAAATACCTGGTTGCTATAAAGCTTTATAACACCCTCAAGCTTATCGTAGTCTAAGTTAAGCTTAGGGAAGTAAAGGATACCCTTTAAGTTAAACGGATAATCCATGTTGAGGTGTATCCAGAAAAGGGGCTCCTTATAGTCATGGAAGGTTGAACGGTAGAATGCCTTATAATCATCATCCTTGCAGTCATTGGGATGCTTGGTCCAAAGAGGAGCAACCTCATTAATGGGCTTAGGTCCCTCATCCTTTGCTTCCTTATCGTCGTCCTTCTTGTCCTCCGGCTTTTTCTCTACAGGCTTAGCGTTCTCGTTTACAAAGAATATCGGAACAGGCATGAATGAACAGTACTTCTCAAGTACTTCCTTAGCCTTGTATTCATTTGAGAACTCGTAGCTGTCCTCATTCAGATACAGTGTGATCTCGGTACCACGCTCTGTACGGTCACTGTCGGACATCTCAAACTGCATACCTTCTTCTGATACCCAGTGTACAGCCTTGGCGTCCTTCTTATAAGAAAGTGTATCGATACTGACCTTGTGTGCTACCATAAATGCAGAATAAAAACCGAGACCGAAA
Source organism: Lachnospiraceae bacterium (assembly GCA_017553965.1). The sequence goes on from JAFZJK010000094.1 coordinate 4,105, forward strand.
TGACCTATGATCTGGTCTTCATTTGCCTTGTCCTTATACTTCTCCAAAAAGTCTGCCGCACCCGAAAATGCGATCTGGTTGATGTATTCCTTAACCTCATCGGCAGTCATACCGATACCGTTATCGATGATCTTGATAGTCTTTTCTTCCTGGTTGACCCTTACTTCGATCTTATACTCATTGCCCTCTGGCTCGTCAAACTCGCCTATCATTGAAAGCTTCTTTAACTTTGTTATAGCATCGCAGCCGTTTGAGATCAGCTCTCTGTAAAAAATATCGTGATCGGAATACAGCCATTTTTTAATAATCGGAAATATGTTCTCCGAATTGATTGATAAATTACCCTTCTCAGTACTCATGATAAATTACCTTAGATGTACCACATCTTCCTTTCTTTCCTCAAAAATGCCGTAAGATACATAAAAAAAGATACCCTCCGGCTCATTATCCATATCATAATACTACTTTTGAAAAAAGTCAAGAAAAAATTAGCACTCATTTTTACTGAGTGCTAACAATTATAATATCATTATTTTAACAAGTCCAAGTATAAACATATGTAAAGGATAGAAAATGTAGAATCCCCACTTCCATCCTTTTCCTTTTTCGCCGTTGTACTTCATGATGGGGATCAGGGCTATAAGTCCTGCCCACTCCAGCATAGCGTTGCAGAACAGGCCCACTACCGACCATATTATGACCGCTACCACAAGCCTCCATCCTGCTTTTCTTAAGTAGAAAAATATCAGGATAAGACACATTCCCAATATACCGTAATCAATATTTAGGAAATGTACCGCCAGCGAAAACAACGTACAAGCTACGGCTGAAAGCAGATATCTCCATGCAGGTTTTTTATCACTGTAAAGTTTTTCTATATATAACAGCAGATACATGAGTATCAGAGCAAAAACAAACAGAAATACCGAGTTCTGATACAGGTAAAACTGATCCAAAGTCATCTGCCCGCACATGAAATCCATTGCTGCTTCCGCAACTATAGCCAGTATAAGCAGTCTTAATACATAATTCTTCAGTTTTTTGGTATAGAAAAAACCTTCAACCAGCAAAAACGAGAAAATTATGAAAGCAGACCTTCCCAAGCCTCTGCCCAGATACCAGATTATATCCTGTGTATCAAGGGCCACTTTTTCCGAAGGCGGCTGTGCAATAAAGCAGTAAGTCAGATGATCTATGAGCATTGAAAAACAGGCAATGAGCTTTAATTTATTTGCTGTCATTCTTCACCTCAGGTCTGTTTTTCTTTCTTTCCTTACTTATATATAGGCATATTGTCCTGGCAGGTACCACTTCTCTTTGTTCATGAGAAGGTGACTCCACGCTCTTGGGGGCAGAACCTGTGGAAAGTACCTTTTCCCACTCTCCGCGTTTTATAACCGGAAGCTGGAATTCATGCTCTTCCCAATGCGTATTGATAAGCAGCAGGAAGCTTGAATCCTTGCCGTCCGCAGTCTTTGCCGCATAATCCCCGTTAAGACACACGCCCACAGTCCTTGAATAATATCCGAAATCGGGATACCATGCCTTAACACCGTGGAATGAGATATCCGGCACACCGGTAAACGAGAAATCATTACCCGAAAGGAAACTGTCGTTTCTGAATACCGGATGAGCTTTACGGAGCTTGATAAGGTCTGAGGTATACTTTCTTATCTCGTTGGCTCTGCCGGTTCTGTTCCAGATAACCCACCCCTGCTCGTTATCACAGCAGTACGGATTATTGTTTCCTTCATGAGTATTTCCAAACTCATCTCCCGCAAGGAGCATAGGTATTCCCTGGCTTAAAAACAGTACGGTGAGTGCATTCTTTATCATCCTGTTTCTAAGGTCAAGTATCTTACGTTTCTTTGTGGCGCCTTCGGCTCCGCAGTTCCAGCTGAAGTTGACCTCCCTGCCGTCGCGGTTACCTTCGCCGTTTTTCTCGTTATGACGGATATCATAGCTGTATACATCATTTAAAGTAAAACCGTTATGATCGGCCATATAGTTGATCTTTCCGAAGCGCCTGCCGTTATCCTTCATGAGTTCGCATGCCGAAAGCAGCTGGCCCTCGTCGCCCTTTAGGAACCTTCGTAAAGTATCCTGGAAACCGTCGTTTGTTACATAAAAACGGTCGCGGTAATCTTTTTCACTGAATATGCTTTCATCAAAGGCAGAGCCTATGATCTTAATATTACACAGATACGGGTCTTCCGCAAGGAGCTTCATGGGTACTCTTGAAACATTTAATCTAAAGCCGTCCACATGATATTCATCCACCCAGAACCTTATGTTTTCGAGTATAAAGCTGTCGGAGATACCGTGTGCGTAGTCCATTTCCATGATAAGCTCCATACCGGCCAGATGGATACGTCTTACCATATCCTTAAACTCGCTGCATACGTTTTCCGGTTTCGAAGCATATGCGGATTTAGGGGCAAAGTAAAAGCTTTGCGCACCGTAACCCCAGAAGTTAAGTCTGGAGCTGACATCAAACTGCGCCTGCGCCGGCTTTGCAAACAGACGTGAACGCTGCATATCGATCAAAGGTGACGATCCGATATTTATACTGTAATCCATAAGCTCGTTAAACTCATAACAGGGCTGGAGTATGATGGTGGTTATGCCGAGATTCTTAAGATACATCAGTTTCTCGCATAATCCCTTATAGGTTCCCCTGTGATTAACCTTTGACGACTCATGGACTGTAAAGCCTCTTACATGGAGCTCATACGCTACCATATCGGATGTAGGGATAGTAACGCGTTTGTCTTTTTTCCAGTCAAATACGTCTTTTTCTACAACGCATACCTTTCCCAAAGTATCGGAAAGGATACTTCTGTTTTTAAGGCTCTTGGTATCGGGCTCAGGGCATATCTTCCCGTATCCGTATTCATCCAGAACCTTTAAAGCATGATCGTCTAAGAAGAAACCCTTTTCACTCTCAAAGATGTACTCAAATCTCTTTTTCCCGTCCACCGGAAACTCACCCGTAAAGATCTGCGGATAAAGGGCATGCGAAGAAAGCTTATGCGTTACCCACTCTCCGCCTTCCTCGCGGATAAGGATATTGCAGAAGCTGCATCCGCGGCCGTAAACTGCCGCAGTAAGCTTTCCGTTTTTATATGTGACTCCCAGTGTGATATTTTTCATCCGATCATCTTCCTATATGTTAACCCGCTGCATCGAAAGCGGGTTTTATTCTTTTATCAGTCTTCGTCCTCGTTATTTACGCTGAGTACCTGACGGCGTCTTGCCATCTCATCGTTTTCAAGATAATCATCGTATGTTGAGATCTTATCAATGAGCTTACCGTCGGGAGTGATCTCCATGATACGGTTGGCAATGGTCTGTATGAACTGATGGTCAAGTGCTGTAAACAGACATACGCCCGGGAACTTGATAAGACCGTTGTTGAGTGCTGTGATGGATTCCATGTCAAGGTGGTTGGTAGGCTCATCCATGATAAGTACATTGGAACCAAGGATCATCATCTTGGAAAGCATTACTCTTACACGCTCTCCTCCCGAAAGTACATTAACCTTCTTTACACCGTCTTCTCCGGCAAAAAGCATTCTGCCTAAGAAACCGCGAACATACTGCTGGTCATCCACAGGTGAGAAAGGCATAAGGTGATCTACTATGGTCTCGGAACCCTTAAACTCCTCTGTGTTATCCTTGGGGAAGTATGACCTCTGTGTGGTAACGCCCCACTTATATGAACCTGAGTCGGGCTCCATCTCTTCCATAAGTATCTTAAACAGAGTGGTTGCTGCAAGTGTATTTGAGCCGACAAATGCGATCTTGTCATCATGTCCCATTACAAATGAGATATTATCAAGTACCTTTACTCCGTCTATGGTCTTTGAAAGATTGGTAACAGTAAGCACTTCGTTACCGATATCACGGTTAGGTCTAAAGTCAATATAAGGATACTTTCTGCTTGAAGGCTTGATATCATCAAGCTCGATCTTCTCCAATGCTCTCTTACGTGAGGTTGCCTGCTTTGATTTTGAAGCATTGGCTGAGAATCTCTGGATGAACTCCTGGAGTTCCTTGATCTTCTCTTCCTTCTTCTTATTGGCTTCCTTCATCTGCTTGATCATCAGCTGACTAGACTCATACCAGAAATCATAGTTACCTGCGTAAAGCTGGATCTTCTGGTAGTCGATATCGGCTATCTGTGTGCAGACCTTATTTAAGAAATAACGGTCGTGGGATACGACTATGACTGTGTTGTTGAAATTAATAAGGAACTCGTCGAGCCATCTGATTGCCTCTAAGTCAAGGTGGTTGGTAGGCTCGTCGAGAAGCAGTATATCGGGATTTCCGAAAAGTGCCTGAGCAAGAAGTACCTTAACCTTTAAAGGTCCGTTAAGCTCACTCATCTGCTTATAATGATACTCAGTATCAACTCCGAGTCCGTTTAAGAGCTGAGCAGCGTCGGATTCTGCCTCCCAGCCGTTCATGGAAGCAAATTCACCCTCAAGCTCACTCGCCTTTATACCGTCCTCATCGGTAAAGTCCTCTTTGGCATAGATTGCTTCCTTTTCCTTCATCACGTCATACAGATGCTGATTACCCATTATAACGGTATCCATTACAGTATATTGATCGTACTTGAAGTGATCCTGTTCGAGAACCGACAGTCTCTGTCCGGGTGTGATCGCGATGTCGCCGTTCGTTGTATCAAGTTCGCCCGACAATATCTTCAGAAATGTTGATTTTCCCGCTCCGTTCGCTCCGATAAGACCGTAGC
>JAFZJK010000095.1 GCA_017553965.1 Lachnospiraceae bacterium
TCATATTTCTTCCGAGCCTCAAGGATCTGCTCTCTCGCCTCCTTCAAAAGATTTGCCCTGGCTTCAAGCGTATCATTGCCTTCCTGAAAAAGCTTTACATACTCAATCAGCATTTCCACCGGAACTCCGGCATCTCTCATGCAAACAGCATTCTCAACCCAGCCAAGATCTTGTTCCTGATAATCCCTGATACCTCCGGCAGTTCTTGAAACCTCCGGAATTACGCCAACTCTCTCATAGTATCTGAGTGTGTCGGGTGTAAGATTGTATTTTTCACAAACCTCTTTGATAGTCATCGTTATACCTCCGATACTCAAACTATACACCTTGGAGTTAACTCCAAGTCAATATTTTTTCAAAAAAAAAGAAAAAAACAGCACCGGATATTTGACTATCCTAAAAAAGATCTCACATACGAATTTGATTTCACATCCTAAAAAAGTAAAATGGCAATGCCTTTACGGGCGTTGCCAATAATTTACTGACACCGTCTCGAGAGTACTTACGCGCGCTTCTCTACCGCTTTTGGATTGGGAAAAACATATAATCCTTTCCCGTCTGTGGACAAGAATAATCATACACGGCACCCGCAAGCGGAATGTTGTTCTCTTTCATGTATTGTAACATGTCTGAAAAAGTATTGTTTCCTTCGCATTCGACCTTCAGATAGTCATACGCAGGAAGTACCCATTTGACCCATCCTTCGGGAGCTTCCGCGTCATCCCTGCATTCTGCCCCAGCAAGATAAAGTCCCCTGCTGAAATCATCCCACGGCTTGAATGAGCGTGAAAAGTCAGTCATTGCCCCCCATATGCCAACGAGGTTTCCTGATTCGTCCCTTTTTGCAAGGTCGGCAATCTCATCAAAATGGGAATTGGCCTCTTGCCAAAGCCTCTGGATGAAGCCGTCCCCATCCTGGGTTGATCCTTCTTTTCCAATCACGACAAACGAATCCTTGTAAACTTCTTCAATTTTCATATACTTTCAGGCCTCCCTTCCGCGAATTCAATTCACGCCTTCTTCAGCGGCACCCAGATGGCTATCTGCATCTCTCCGGAGCTGTCCTTTGCTGGAAGATAAACTTCCACGTCAAAATCCCCCGCAAGCTGATATCCCTTGAGTGCAGGGAGCCACTCCGACCAGATTTTCGTGTTCACGTCCTGCAGCGTCTTCAGGGTACAGGGGAACTGCGCCCACAAGCTTCCAGGGATTACTCTGGTCTCGCACCCTTCCGGAATCTCTTCCCACGGGAAGTAAAGATCTGCGATCCAATAATCAAAATTCTTTCCAACCGTGTCAATGCATACGCCGAAGGTTCCCATGATGGGACGCTTCTCGCCCTGTTGCATCCATTCCTCCCAAAACCTTGGAATTTCCTGATAACTTGTGTCTGAATTAAATTGCCTTTTTAATCCAACGATCGTAAACGGTGCCTTTTCTACAATACTGTACTCTAACATGTTTCCGCCCTCCATTGTTAATTTGATATGCATGGGAGCCAGGGACCTTAGATTTGCTCCCGGCTCACGCGCCTGCGACGGCGTGATGCCGTGGAACCGGCTGAATGCCTTTGCAAAGCTGTCCGGGGAATCATATCCATATGCCAGGGCCACGTCGATCACTTTTTCTTCGGTGCCTGTAAGCCTCTGAGCAGCCAGCGTCATTCTGCGCGCGCGAACATAATCGCCGACCGTCATTCCGCACAATGCGCCGAAGATCCGCTGATAATAAAAAGGCGATAAGGCTGCCTTCCCTGCGACTTTCTCTATGTCCAGTGCCTCCGACAGATTCTCTTCGATATAATCGATCGATTCCTGAAAGCCTTCTATCCAGCCTTGCATCTTGGTCTCCTCCTCTCTGCAATCTCATCATAACAATAAATGGCTCTTACTGCCCGACTTTCCGTGCACTCCTTTTCAGGCTTTGTCAATTCCCCTCCATAAAGAGTTTATTTCCCTTCTCGTAAGCTTTTTGCAGATTCATGTTCCAGTTTTTCTCTCTAAGTTCATTTTCTCTTGACGTGCTGTCAAAAACAACAAATTCCATCTCTTTAGCGCGTCCGAATAACCGATCCCCTAACATAACTTTTTTCATGCTGTCCAGAAGCCCAAACTGTTCAAGATGCTCCAGCGAATTACCTGCAGAACAAAGAATGATTGCTTTATCTAACATCTTCATGGTTTTATCACCATATGCAAATCCATAGGACCATACTCTGTCAAACCAGCCTACAAGCTTTGCCGGCACTTCCGTCCAGAACACGGGATAAATGAATGCTATCGCATCAGAACTGTTTATCTTTTTCTGCTCCGCAAGCACGTCACTTGCCACATCAGGCGTATTTCTGTAATTTGCATCTCTCAGGTATTCCTTTTCCGTCATGTTTGGATCAAAATCCATCTTATACAGGTCCGAGATGATATACTCATTGCCCGAATCCGTTATGCCTTTAACGAAAGCATCACACATATTCTTTGTAAAAGAATCATCCGACGGATGACA
>JAFZJK010000096.1 GCA_017553965.1 Lachnospiraceae bacterium
AAAGTATTCCGAATTAAAGAAAGAGTACGAAAACCTGAATGATGATGAACAGGCGAGAAAACGCCGTGCAGACCTTCTTGAGTACGAGATAAATGAGATAGAAAGTGCCCAGATAAAAGAAGGCGAAGAGGAAGACTTAAAGGACAGACATAAGCTTTTGGCTAATGCAAGGCTTATCATGGAAGGTTTGGGTGAGGCTCATAATGCCATAGAAGGTGACGGAAGGGCATCGGACAGTCTGACTGAGGCAATAAGAGCTCTGTCCAGGGTATCCGAGTTCGACGAGAGGCTTTCGGCTATGACGGATGCTCTGTCGGATATAGACGGGGTATTAAGTGATGCGTTAAGAGACATTAACGATTACATGGAGTCACTTCCCGATGACAGTCGTGAGCTTGAGGAAACCGAGGAAAGACTTGACCTCATCATGAAGCTAAAAGCCAAATACGGAGCTTCCGTAAAACAGATAGACAGTTACTGTGAAAAGGCGAAGCAGGAGCTTGACCGTCTGTCGGATTATGAGGGATATACCGAAAAGTTAAAGTCCGAGTATGCAGAGGCTGAAAAACTGCTTGCAAAGGAATGCAGGGAACTTACAAAGATGCGTAAGGCTTCAGCCGACAAGCTGGGTGAGAAGATAAGGGAAGCTCTCGGTGAACTTAACTTTAACCAGACTGAGTTTAAGATAGAGATTTCGGAAAAAGACAGCTTTTCCCAGGGTGGTATGGATGAATGTACCTTTATGATGTCCATGAACCCGGGTGAGAGCGTAAGACCGCTTCAGGATGTGGCTTCCGGCGGTGAGCTTTCACGTATTATGCTGGGCATCAAATCGGTCATGGCCGGAAAAGACGGTGTCGGCACACTTATATTTGATGAGATAGATGCCGGTATCAGCGGCAGGACCGCCCAGAAGGTATCCGAAAAGCTTTCGAAGATAGCCACAGGGCATCAGGTAATATGTATTACCCACTTAGCACAGCTTGCATCCATGGCTGACAGCCATTATGAGATATTAAAACAGGTGGATGGCGGCAGGACAAGGACAAGTATCCGCAGGCTGAAGGAAGCGGACATTGTAAACGAGCTCGCAAGACTTATTGGCGGAGCAGAGCTGACGGACAAGGTATATGAGTCCGCAAAAGAGATGAAGAAATTGGCCGATGAACGTAAGAAGGAGATCAGGTCATAGCTATATATCAAGGAGGACATGATATGAAAAACATTTTATTTGCAGCATCAGAAGGCGTGCCTTTCATAAAGACGGGAGGTTTGGCGGATGTTATCGGTTCGCTTCCCAAGTATCTTGATAAGGCAGAGTTTGATGTGCGTGTGATCATGCCCAAGTATACCTGTATCAAGGAAGAACTCAAAAATTCCATGAAATACATTACTCACTTCTATATGGACCTTAACTGGAGGAGACAGTATGTAGGTATTTTTGAAGCCGAGTACGAAGGTATAAAGTATTATTTTATAGATAATGAATTCTATTTCCAGGGCTTTGCACCTTACGGAAATATATATGAAGATATCGAAAAGTTCGCATTCTTCTGTCGTGCAGTGCTTTCGGCACTTCCGGTCATAGGCTTCAGACCCGAGATCATACACTGTCATGACTGGCAGACGGGACTTATCCCCGTATTCCTTCATGATTCCTTCCAGAGCAATGAGTTTTACTGGGGCATAAAGACCATAATGACCATACACAACCTTAAGTTCCAGGGTGTATGGGACAAGAAGGTCATTAAGGAGATCACCGGTCTTTCTGATTATTACTTCACACCCGATAAGCTTGAGTACAAGGGAGATTCAAACTACTTAAAGGGTGGTATCGTATATGCGGACTTTGTTACTACCGTAAGTACCACATACGCTGAAGAGATCAAGATGCCGTTTTATGGTGAAGGCCTGGACGGACTTATGCGTGCCCGTTCCAATTGCCTTGCAGGTATAGTGAACGGTCTTGACTATAATGAATACAATCCTGAGACGGATTCGCTGATAGTCAATAACTTTAACGCCATGAATTTCCGTAAGGAGAAGGTAAAGAACAAGACCGCTCTTCAGGAAGAACTTGGACTTGAGGTTAATGAGGACAAGTTCATGATCGGTATCTGTTCAAGACTTACCGATCAGAAGGGACTCGATCTTGTTGACTGTGTTATAGAGGAGATATGTGCCGAGGATACACAGCTGGTTGTACTGGGTACAGGCGATCCCAAGTATGAAAACCTGTTCAGACACTTTGCATGGAAGTATCCGGACCGTGTTTCTGCCAATATTTTCTATTCAAATGAACGTTCTCACAGAATATATGCCGCAAGCGATGCATACCTTATGCCTTCACTGTTTGAGCCCTGCGGACTCAGCCAGCTGATGAGCCTTAGGTACGGCACTGTTCCTATCGTAAGAGAGACCGGCGGTCTTAAGGATACGGTCATTCCTTACAATGAGTATGAAAACTCGGGAGACGGCTTCAGCTTCTGCAATTATAATGCACATGAGATGCTTGCGACCATAAGATATGCCAAGTCGGTATATTACGGTAAGAAGCGTGAATGGAACAAGCTTATCGACAGAGGTATGGCAGCTGATTTCTCCTGGAACAATTCAGCAAAGCAGTATGAGGAGTTGTACAGAAGGCTCTGATGAAATATACGGCTGCTGCAGGAATGTGGCAGCCTTTCCTGTTTTTATCCGACCGGAGCGTGCTTACGTGTCATCGGCCGTTTCGGTGTCATCCTGACGAATGGAACGACATAGGATTATACAGATATACGGAGAGGGAGTGCTTATGAAAAAATTAGGGGAATTAACGGC
>JAFZJK010000097.1 GCA_017553965.1 Lachnospiraceae bacterium
GATTAAAAAAATGGTTTATAGATTTTTATACTAAAGGGAATACTATAGGGTACATTATCATTTCGGTATGTATTTTTATGGGGCTTGTTGCCTGGATGTGTTTCAAGACGGGTGGGATGAACGGCCCCATACCTTTTCTGTTTGTATTCGGTATAGTATTCGGCTTTTTGATGTACAAGGGTATATTATTGGTTATTATGGTATCGGTACAGACCTTGTTTTATATAGCGGTTTGCTGGATATCATATAAGTATCCGGAATATGTGGCACCATATGTTTCGTCGGACAGCAGGGTGTTTGTTCAGATGATGGTTATCATTTTAACATCCATCGGTATGGGCTGTATCTTCCTTATGTATATAAGTAAGTACCGTAAGCAGCAAAAGCTGGCTGAGGATTCAAGTAATGCAAAGAGTGAGCTTTTGGCGAATATCAGTCATGAGATAAGGACTCCCATCAATATGCTGCTCGGTATGAACGAGATGATCATACGAGAGTCCGGAAACCCTCAGATCAATGAGTATGCCCAGAATGTAGACAGTGCCGGACAGCATCTGCTTTTCTTAGTTAACCAGTTCTTGGACCTGTCACGTATAAATATGGGCAACGAGGTACTTTTTGAGGAGAATTTCAATGTCTATAAGATGATCGAAAGCCTGGGCGCATTCTATGGTAAGGAAGCGGCTGAAAAGAAGCTTGAATTCGTAATGGATATAGAAAGGAAAATGCCTTCTTATCTATACGGAGATATCAGAAAGCTGTCACAGATACTTGCCAATCTGCTTTCCAATGCGGTTAAGTTTACCGCTAAGGGTAATATAGTTTTCTCGGCTCATATCGTACAAAAGGAAGATGATATATATACTCTGCGTTTTGAGGTGTCCGATACGGGTATCGGTATTCCAAAGGAAGCGCAGGAACTGATCTTTGAAAACTTTGAGAAAGCGGACACCATAAAAAACAGGGGCATAGAGGGCACCGGTTTAGGTCTTACCATTTCCAATAAGCTTGCGGAGCTTATGGGAACTAGGATACAGGTTGAGAGTAAATACGGTGACGGAAGTGCATTCTGGCTTGATGTTAAGTTAAAGCTGGGCGATAATGAAGGTGCCAGGTTTAATGATCAGAATGGTTTCTTTATCGCACCTGAGGCCAGGATACTGGCGGTTGATGATACCAACATGAACCTGCAAGTGGCAAAGGCACTGCTTAAGCGTACCATGGTAAGCCTGGATGTGGCAGGGTCTGCACTGGAGTGCTACGATAAGTATGAAAAGAACGATTATGATCTGGTACTTATGGACTATATGATGCCGGAGATAGACGGTATACAGGCCATGAAGCATATAAGAGAAATGGATAAGGCTCGTGATAAGAGAACACCCATTATCGTGCTTACTGCCGATGCAAGCCCGGACATGAGAGAACAATTCTTTGAAGAGGGCTTTGACGATTATCTGTTAAAACCGGTTGAAGCCGGACTTATGGAAAGCGTGCTTTTGAAGCATCTTCCTCAAAGACTTGTAACCATGATCAACAGCGACAATGCTGAAGAGCTGCCTGAGGATATGAAGGCTGAGTTTGCAGCTTTACTTAAGAAATATGATGTGTATCTTGATGTGGCGCTTAAGAATCTGGGCGGAGACGTGCTGCAGTTTGCGAGGATCAGTAAGTTTTTCCTGAACAATACTCCCGATACTATCGAAAGGATAAAGGAGTATGCAGCTGCAAAGGATTATGATAATACCGCGATCCTTATACATGCGTTAAAGGGAAATGCCGGTAATGTGGGCGGAGAGGATCTGTTCCATTCCGCAAGGCGTATGGAGAAGAGAGCCAAGGATAAGGATGAAAAATATATTGCATACGGGCTTCCTTTGTTTATAATGGAATGGGAAAGAGTAATGGAAGGCCTTAACTGTTTCCTTAAGGAGTTTGAAAAGATAAAGCCTACACTTGAGAATGACAGAAAGAGCGAGGAGAATAAGCTTTCGGAAGAGGAGACCTGGGATGCACTTATTTCGGCGGTACGCCTGGGTAATCAGTCGCCTGCCCTGAAGCTTATCGACCGGCTTGAGGAATACGGTAAAGAAAAGAAAAAACTCGAAGTTATCAGAGAGCATATCAAAAATATCGAGTTTGACTTGGCGGAAGGTATCATATATACTATTAAGCGGTAGAATGATAGGAGGAACTATCAATGGATGAATGCAGGATCTTGTGTGTTGATGATGATATCAGCATGCTGAATACCATAGAAGATATATTGATCAATGCCGGTTATGCGGTGAGTCTGGCTAAGTCCGGCAGTCAGGCGCTTGATCTGATTAAGAGAGGCATCGAATATCAGCTTGTACTCTTGGATGTTGATATGCCGGATATGGACGGCTATGAAACCTTTAAGAGGATCAGGGAGCTTGATGCGGCAAAAGAGTTACCCATTATTTTCCTTACAGGTCTGGACAGCCCCGATTTTGAGATAAAGGGCTGGGAATACGGTGCGGCAGATTATATTACCAAGCCATTTATAAAGAGCGTTTTTCTGGCCAGGATCAAGAACAGGATCGTAGTACCTGCGACAAATACTCCCAAGTACGACCGTAAGGCCTTAGAGCATGCCGAAGAGAAACTGTCGGATATGGAAGTAAAGATAGCAAAGTTTATAGCTGACGGGCTTACCAATAACGAGATCTCAGCTGAGACCAGTTATTCCTATGGTTATGTAAAGCAGGTAGTTTCCATTATCCTTGATAAGATGAATATGAGTAAAAGATCGGATATACGAAAGTACCTTAAAGAAGGAAGAATTGATTAATGCTGGTTAAGATAAACGATTATATGTCCTATATCCCTGCTGTCGAGGTACCTGTATCGGGAGATGTAGGTGTAATATACGGGAAAAAAGCCACATATCTTTATGATGTGGGAAGTACGGTGGAGTGCCTTGATTTCCTTTATTCGCTTAAAGGAAAGATACAGATCGTGATCTCACACTTTCACGGAGACCA
>JAFZJK010000002.1 GCA_017553965.1 Lachnospiraceae bacterium
ACCTCTTCCATGGTGTCCTTTAAGATATCTCTTACCAGCGTCATCTGTTTTATCTTCTCTTCAAGCAGTCCCATCTGCTGTTTTAATGACGACATAAGAGTATTCTTTTCCGGCTCGGTACTCTTGATATCCTCCAGCGAAAACCCAAGATATTTAAGCAGAAGTATTCTCTGCAGCTTCGCAAAATCTTCTTCCGTATAAAATTTATATCCGTTTTCCTCCCCGACATATGAAGGTGTAAGGAACCCATGATCGTTGTAATATCTTAATGTTTTCTTGGTAACATGTGCTCTTTTAGCGAACTCTCCCGATGTATATAATCCTTCTTTTTTCACTGTAAAAAAACCTTTCAAAAAAATTTTAAAAAAGTGCTTGACTGTGCCCTAAGGGCACACCTTATACTCTGTATTGTAATACGAAATAACCTGTGTGTCAACAAGTCAATCCCAGGAACATTTTTCTGACACACCCACCCAAAAAGGAGGAACGCTATGACCATCATCGTTACCGGCGGTGCCGGATTTATCGGCAGCAACTTTATATTCCACATGTTAAACAAGTACCCCGACTATAGGATCATCTGCTTAGACTGCCTGACCTATGCGGGAAATCTTTCCACATTAAAATCCGTTATGGATAACCCCAACTTTAGATTTGTAAAGGAAGATATCACCAATCGCGAAGCAGTATATAAGCTTTTTGAAGAAGAAAAACCCGACATGGTAGTAAACTTCGCTGCAGAAAGCCACGTTGACCGCTCGATCGATAACCCTGAGGTATTCCTTAATACTAATATCTTAGGTACCGCAGTACTTATGGATGCCTGCAGAAAGTACGGTATCACCAGATACCATCAGGTATCGACAGACGAGGTATACGGAGACCTTCCTCTCGATCGTCCCGACCTCTTCTTTACTGAGGAAACCCCCATCCATACCTCAAGCCCCTACAGCTCATCCAAAGCAGGTGCTGACCTTCTGGTACTCGCTTACCACAGAACATACGGACTTCCCGTATCCATCAGCCGCTGTTCTAACAACTACGGCCCTTACCATTTCCCGGAGAAACTGATCCCTCTTATGATAGCAAATGCCTTAAACGACAAGCCCCTCCCCGTATACGGAAAGGGCGAGAATGTCAGAGACTGGCTCTATGTAGAGGATCACTGCCGTGCCATCGACCTTGTTATCCACAAGGGAAGAGTCGGTGAAGTATATAACATCGGCGGACATAACGAGATGAAGAACATCGATATCGTTAAGATCATCTGCCGCGAGCTCGGCAAGCCCGAAAGCCTCATCACCTATGTTACGGACCGTAAGGGCCATGACATGCGTTACGCTATCGACCCTACCAAGATCCACAGTGAACTCGGCTGGCTTCCCGAAACTAAATTCGAAGACGGCATAAAGAAGACCATCAAGTGGTACTTAGAAAATCGCGAGTGGTGGGAAACCATCATCTCCGGCGAGTACAGAAACTACTACGAGAAAATGTACGGAAACCGCTAATTCATATAGAAGACGGCCACGGTATTACTACCGTGGCCGTCCTTTTTTAGTACACTGTCACATCATATTTCTTTATTCGTTTCATATTAGCCATCACCACAGGTATTATAATAGCTACATTGCAGGCTAAAGTTCCGACGATACCCAATACGGAAGGACGAATGAACTGTATTCCCTTGCTCCATAACAGTTCATTTAAAACTTTAACCGCCACAAAACACAGCGTTCCGCCGGCAAGCAATCCTATCCCGTCCATCACTACCAACTCTGACATTACTTTCTTAAAGAGTTTGAACTTTGAAAACCCTATGGCCTTATATATGGAAAACTCATATTTACGCTTCTCATACATGGCCGCAAATGTTGCATTTAAAGTAACCGCAAATACCACTGCCACGATCACAATAACTATCAGGAAAAATAAGGAAAGCATGGAAGTCTGTTCCTTGGCGGTCTCTATGAACGCTTCATTGGTATACACCTGGATATGGGGATATTTTTCGGGGATGGTGGTTCTTAGAGCATTAAGATCTGCCGCCAGTGTCGGAGCATGCTCTTCTGTGGTCGAAAGGATCAAGCTGCTGTATATTCCAAATGAACTCGACCAACCATATATCTGGTTACCTTTTAACGGCAGTACCTTTTTTACCAACATATCCGAATTAAGAGCAACATGTGCCGTCGAATCATCTGTGGAACTTAATATATCACCTTCTTTTACTCCCCAGTTATTGGCCAGCATCTCAGACATTACCACCTCATTATCTGCCAGAGTGAAACCATCGGGCAGTATATCCGTAAGCCTAACAAAAGTATCAAAATCCTCTTTTGAGGTCATGAAGAATACCGTGATACCGTTATTAAATCCCATTATGCTCTTATAATCCGCATAACGTACATCCACTCCGATATGTGTCTTTGCACTCTCGGGCAAATACTCTTCCTGGTGCTGATAAAAATCCCTTACTTCATCATTTATATCATTGTTATTGCCGGAGCCCACCCATAATGCGTACTGTGCCGGTTCCTCGTATGCATACGCAAAGACGTCATTTATGTTATCTATATACATCCCGCCCATAAATACTATAGCAGTGCAGGCCAGCATGATGATAATGCTTATGGCTCTGGCTTTATTTCTTTTTATATAATAAATCGCAGAAAACGGATTCATGGTTCCTCCTTTATGCAATCTTAGCGGCATCAGGTATCTTAACCGCAGAAACGCTTCCATCCCATACCTCTATGGTCATATCGGTACTTTTAAGTATACTGTGATCATGTGTTATTACGATCACAAGCCTTTCCATAGCATACTCTCTGAGTCTGTCCATAACCAGATATGCGTTCTCATGATCGAGTGAAGCAGTAGGCTCATCCGCAAAAAGCACCTTCGGATCGTTCATCAT
>JAFZJK010000013.1 GCA_017553965.1 Lachnospiraceae bacterium
CGTCCGAGCATGCCGTTATTGAGATATACCTCGCCTATAATCATACAGTCAAGGTTATCCTTAAGCTTTGAAGGGTCTATACCGTCTGCCAGCTCCAGTGCTGCTTCATATTTCTCTCGTCTGAGCAGTCCCTTTATCTCTTCTATCTTTACGAAATTCTTATAACGGTCCATTTTGATGTCCTTCTTTTAGTTTTTGAGATCATTTTAAAACCAGGTCTGAAAGCGATCCGCTTCCGCTCTTCTTAAGTACCTCTTCCATCGTACCAAAAGCCTTGCATACGCCGTGGTCAAGCAGACAGATGTGAGTACTTATTTTTTCCACTTCCTCCATGTAATGGCCTACATATATGATAGACGTTCCGTGGTTCTTAAGCTCTTCTATGGCATTTAATATCTGCAGACCGGACTGAAGGTCTATACCGGTGGTCGGCTCATCCAGGATAACAAGCTCAGGTTTGTGCAACAATGCCACTCCGATATTAAGCCTTCGTTTCATACCGCCCGAATAATTGCTGACTCTTTTCTTAAGTAGAGAACTGTCAAAGGATATGATGTCACATACTCTCTTGATCTCCGCATCAAGCTGATCGGAGTGAACACCGTAACTCTTCCCCCAGAATTTCAGGTTATCGAGCCCGCTTAAGGTCTCATATAAAGCAATATCCTGCGGTACGTATCCCAGCCTTCTTCTTATGGCATCCGGTTCCTTTACTATATCTTTTCCGTTAAAAAGGATCTGTCCGCTGTCGGGCTTGATCAACGTAGCTATCATGCTCACGCAGGTTGATTTCCCGGCTCCGTTGGCTCCTACCAGACCCAGTACCTGACCACGGTCCAAGGTAAAGGAAACTTCCGAAACAGCCTTCTGATCCTTATAGTTTTTCGTAACATTAATCAGTTCTAACATTTGAGTCCCCGTTCTTCTTACTGAATTTGTTGTATATTATTATCCCGATCGCACTTATGACCGCCGTCACCGCAAACACTATCACGGCAAATCCGTATTCACCGGTACCCAAGGCATTTCCTCCTATAGTGGAAGTTATTATGGACGGGAAACGGCATACCGTACATATAAATATCAAAAGCGGCATGGATATATCCGTAAGTCCTCCGTAATAACATAGCAGATCCTTGGGTGTACCCGGAACTATAAAAAGTATCAGGAATATTATTATCTTTTTCTCAGATGATTGTAAAAACTTTAAGCTTTCTATCTTTTCCTTGTCGAAATAGATCTCAAGCAGCGCTTTTCCGAACTTTCTTACCAGTAAAAGCACTATTATGCTTCCAAGCGAAGCAGCCGCTATACACAGTAAGGTACCCTTAAATGTACCGAACACATAACCGGCAACTATCTCAAGCGGTTCTCCCGGGATAAACGCTATCAGTATCTGGAATATGACAAGAGCTACATATAATACAGGTCCCCATATACCTTTAGCTTCCACCCATGCTCTGAACTTATCCGGCTCGCCCGCCATCTTTATCAAAGGTATGCCGATAAAAATGCATACCAAAGCTATTATGACGATCGCCACTCCCATAAGGCAAGAGGCAATGATCTTTTTCTTCTTTCTGTTTTCTTCCATTATCCTAAACTAAAACCTATCGTTTTCTTCTGTCGCACCTACTGTTTGTCCCTGATATTTCTTACCAAAACAGCCTGCTGCCCAGCTCCAAAAATATGGTTGACATCAGCGACAAAACAAAGTATACTATTGAAGTCGCACAGCCGGGGAGTTAGCGGTGCCCTGTACCTGCAATCCGCTATAGCAGGGGTGATGTCCGGTCCCGGGTAGCATATTGTCGGGCTGCCCTTCATAAGTGATGTTGACGTTTGGGTCTCGCGCAATGGCAGCCTGTGAACCGTGTCAGGGTAGGAATACAGCAGCACTAAGCAGTGTCTCTCATGTGCCGTGAGGGTGCCTGGACCGAGTTAACTGTGGAGGTAACGACGGTAATATCTATTCAAAACCGGACGTGCGATTTTTATATCTTAACCCGTAACCATAGTTATGGGCTTTTTTATTGCTCCGTTTTATCCTCTGCTGTTAAACATCAACTATTATGTATCGATGCTCGTTCCTCTTTTTTACGAATATACTTGTTAACAACAAAAATAATCAATGACATCAAAAGCACTCCCGTAAGACATCCCGCCGAATCCAGCCAGACATCCGCAATCGCAGGTCCTCTGCCGGAAAATATCTGTATGGTCTCATCGATAAGTGCACACATGGTACCGAGTGTCCATGCATTGATCATCCTTAAAATGTATGGAGTATCTAAAAGTACCAGTTTCATAAGCAGCTTAAGCTCCAGTCCCAACCCGAAAAACTCGGTAAAATGAGCCAGCTTTCTGATAAAATGCTCTGTCACATTACCCTTGCCCACAAACAATTCAAAGAATGGGCAGAGCAGATCGTATATAAAACCGCTTTCCTGTGAAGACTCCTCCTGTCCCATACAGGAATGGATCCAGATAAACGCCAGAGTTGCGGCTATACATATCGAAAGAATTGTTATAGCTTTTTTGTTTCTGTTTTTCATAAAAATTACTCTTTATCGCAGTCCCCGATAAATATTTTTTCAGTTTTTTACTGAATTTATGACGTACGAAACCTCTTCTATATGATTGGTCGTATCATCATTGGGATAATACAGATACAGCATACATACCAACCCCTTTTTGTCAGGTCTGAATGTAAACTCAAGTCTGTAATCCTTTCCGTCCGCAGGTCTGTATACTGTCTGGCAGTAATCAATCGAGTCACCGTTCTGTATCTTTATCGCAGATACATCTACATCAAAACTCCCCGATAAAACCTGAAGGATATTTTTCATAACTATTTTTTCAAGATCCTTATGGTCTCCGCTTGTAGGATTATCGGGCGGAGTATCAAGATACTGATCATAATTAAAATAGAATATATAAAAGATTTCCGGGAAACTCAGATTTTGAGGCGGTATTGCATTAAGGAAAAACTGGTATCCGTTAACATTGTTATTGGTAAGTCTTCCCATTACATAATCATCCATCCAATCGGTCGGGATCTCAAATGTTACATGTCCGTCACGTGCAAGATCTGTAATCTGTTCTGTCTCTTCAATAACAATATCCGGATAATACAGATCTTCCTGAGTTGTATACTCAACCTCCGGATCAACAAGCAGATGCTCCGCATATACCTTTGAACTTTCTATCCTTCCAAATACCCTTACATAACGTCCTACACTAAGTGTCCCGACTACACTGCTCACAGCGGTATTTGTTGTATCAACCTTAATACCTTCTCCGGATTCAAATACAACTATTTCTTTCCTGTTTGAAGAAATAGATCTGACCCTTCCCGTAAACGCAATGTATTTATAATCATCACTCAAGGTTTTAAATTTATTTAATTTATATAAGTTCTCAAGCGGACCGATAGGCATATGTCTGTACATATGCTCGGTCTCCAGAGAATCTCTTAGTTTACCCTTTTTATCTGTCGTAAACCATGCTCCGGTGGTAAATACGAATATCAGTATTACCATCATGAGTATGGATACTTTTTTTGTTATGGATCTAAGCTTCATATCCTGCCTCCGTATGGTGTAATGGTACAAGCCGTTCATCAATAAATATCGGTTTCTTCGTCATCAAAAGTTTCCGTCTGATAGCTTAATCCCATTCCATCCAAGACTGTCTTTACCGCTCTATAGGTTTCTTTTTCGGCATAAAGATCGATCAGTATGATCTTCTTCTCCTCATATTCAAGCGAAGATAAAACCGGTTTTAGATCGGTAACCGTTTGCAGCTTGTTTCCGTTTACAAACACGATCTCGCCCGAACCCGAATAGTCCTCATCTCCGATAATGATCTTTATCTCGTCTTCCGCAGGAGTAAATATATCTACCGGTGTCGGCTCCGGAGTAGGTTCAGGTGAAATAACAGGCGTCGGTTCCGGAGATACGGTAGGTACCAAAGTCGGATGCGCTTTTTCATATGCACTTGCGGCATTTCCGATGGAATCCTCTATGGAACCGGACAGATCGATAAAAGGCTTATCTGCATTGATCAGGTTAGGCACAGTCTCCCATGGAGCATACGCCACCAGTAACATACATAAGCATACGGCGATCAGTATTCTTTTCCAATTATTTAAGCCACTCTTCATTCTCTATACTATACCTTACACCCTTTTTGTCACAGATAGCTTTAACATTATTAAATAAAGCCAATGTGGCATAGTCATCAACTATAGTTACGGGAATATTGTTATTAACTCGGTAATCAAGATACTTTTCCAGTTCTGCGATTTCGGCTTTTGCGTTTTCTACATATATATCCGAGCCGAACAATACCACACAGTTCTCTTTATCGGTCTTCGGTATATCATTGTTTTCGCTGCTTACTTCTGCCTGTGAATCTTCGCCTACATTTCCCGGGACTCCGCCCGTAGCATCGGTAATAAGATAATGCACCAAATAGACTACAGTAACGGCTACAGCCAGAAAAAGCAGGACAAATATACCCTTAGGCATCCTGCTGATGTACTTTCTGATAGACGGCAGCAGGATCTTAAACAATCCGACAAGCAGCAGTGCCAGAACAACCAGCAATATAATTGCCGCAGGCTTGCTCATAGACCTTCTCCTTTATATTTACCTGATGCTGACAATACCGGGATATGCATTCTGCAGATCCTTGAATATATCATAGATTGCCTCATCATCCCTATACAGCATTTTTTCGTCGTTGTTGGAATTGATTGAAAGGATAAGCGGAAGTGTCTCATCCTTCTTTATAACATCCTCGATCATCTTTTTGCATTCTGTCCAGATCTCGGGAGTATTGCTCGGTGTAAGATTAAGTGTTACCGGTGCCTCATTGTTTATCATGACATATACGGTTCTAAGCCTTCTGTTGTCAAGGTTATATGAAGCATATACAGTAACCACATTAAAATACTCGCTGAGAGAATCATATGCCGCCATCTGCTCGGAATACATCTCAACTTTCGTTTCCATCTCAGAAAGCTTCTTATCGGCTTCGCTCACATATTCCACAGCTTCAGCATGCTTCTGATCCGCTTCTGCATTAAAGTTTTCCTGCCCCGCAAGTACAACTATCAGGACTATAAAGATAACATCAAGCAGTGGAGTCAGATCTATAAGCA
>JAFZJK010000098.1 GCA_017553965.1 Lachnospiraceae bacterium
AAAGTTCCTTGATGTGGTCGAATACGGTCCGCAGAACATGTCGCAGAGGAAACAGAAATTCCATGAGTTAAACAAAGTAAGAGACCTGGCTATCATGACGCTGCTGCTCGGTACGGGCATGCGTGTATCCGAACTCGTTGGAATAGACTTAAGAGATCTCGATTTCGCCAATAACAGGGTAAAGGTAACCCGAAAAGGCGGATATGAGGCATATATTTATTTTGGTGATGAAGTAGCTGATGCTCTGATGAACTATGTTGATGAGCGTGAAAATATAAAGGACATTAAAGTAGGGCATGAGGATGCGTTGTTCCTCTCCACGCGAAAAAGCAGGATAACCGTCAGGAGCATAGAACTGATGGTCAAGGAGTATTCAAGCTATATTACCACAGTAAAAAAGATCACACCTCATAAGCTGAGGAGTACTTACGGTACGTCACTGTACCAGGAGACCGGCGATATATATCTTGTAGCCGATGTACTGGGACATAAGGACGTAAACACTACCAGAAAGCATTATGCTGCACTGGATGAGGAACGTAAGCTAAAAGCTAAGGACATTGTTAAATTGAGACAGTAAAATGTTTCAAACAGATCCCGCCCTCAGCGACACACCTGTCAGAATATGAAGTGTAAAAGCAACACTATAGAAAGGAAGTACATTAAATGAAAGTACAGGAAAGCAATTATCTTAAACTTAAAAAACCGATACTTAAGAAGCTTTTAGCTAAGCTGCTTGATAAGTACGAATACGCTTCGATACTTGCTAATGATTCAAAGAGTACAAACTACAGAGTATCGAAGACAGGAACAAATATCTCGGAAGACGACACATTATCTGAGCGTGGATTCTGTGTTAAGGTGTATGATAAGGGTAGAGCTGCAGAGTACAGCTTTAACTCTATAGAAGAAGACACCGTAGATACAGTATTTAACGATATTACCGAGAGGCTCAATACTCTGGGACAGACTCTCCCCGAGGGCGTTACAGCATACGGCTTTAACGGTATAGAGGATGAAGAGCTCTATATCAACGAGAGCACAGAGTATGAGGTTGATCCCGAGACAAAGGGTGACAACAACATTATCGATCTTCTTACACGTATATCCGAAAAAGGACGTGCATATGACGAGAGGATCGTAAACTGTAACGTGGCATTTTCTTATCAGAAATACTCAAAGATGTTCATGTCAAGGAACAAGGATCTCACACAGAACGTTATGTGGTCATGCGGATTCATAGTTGTTATGGCAAAAGAAGGCGAGGAGATCCAGAATTCATACAAGCCTGTTTCTATGCTGGGCGGTATAGAAGTACTCGATACCCTCGAGAGCAAACTGGAAGATGCCTGCAAGATAGCTATAGAGCTTCTTTCTGCTGAGCCTATGGTACCCGGCGAATATGACTGCATCTGCGAGCCCGATGTAACAGGTATGATAGTGCATGAAGCATTCGGACACGGTGTAGAGATGGATATGTTCGTAAAGGACAGAGCACAGGCCAGAGAATTCATCGACAAGCAGGTAGCTTCAGAGCTCATCACCATGCATGACGGTGCATGCACTATCCCTCAGGTAGCTACATATTTCTTCGATGATGAAGGTATACCCGCACATGATACCATCATAATAGATAAAGGTACACTTAAGACCGGTATATGCGATGCTCAGTCGGCTATGCACTTAGGACTTAAGGGCACCGGTAACGGACGTCGTCAGGATATGACCAGAAAAGCTTACACCAGAATGACTAACACCATATTTGAGGCAGGCACAAGCAAGGTAGAAGATATGATAGCATCCATCAAGGACGGCTTCCTGCTCTGCCAGGCATCATCAGGTATGGAGGATCCCAAGAACTGGGGTATACAGCTGATGGTGGATATAGCAAGAGAGATCAAAGACGGAAAGCTTACCGGCAAGATATATTCACCTATAGTCATGACAGGATACGTACCCGATCTGTTAAAATCAATATCTATGATATCTGACAAGATCGAAGCAGGCGGCACAGGATACTGCGGCAAGGGCTACAAAGAGTGGGTCAAGGTATCAGACGGCGGCCCTTATATCAAGGCTCGTATCAGACTCGGATAATGAAATAAAGAAAAGAGGAAAACTATGAAAGAAAAAATCCTTGCCTCCCTTAAGAGGCTTAATATTGAAGAATATACATTAAACATCTCAACCTATAAGAGTGCCCAGATGTTCTTTATTAAGAAGAGTCTGGATACCAAGAGAGCTGAGAATACCGTTACTTATAATGTTAATGTATACAGAAAGTTTGAAAAAGACGGTAAAGAGATGAAAGGTAACTCATCCGTATTCATCTATAACGGCATGACGGATGACGAGATCGATACAGCATTAAACAGAGCATATCTGGCTGCATCATTTGTATGCAACCCGACATATGAACTCATGGAATGCACAGAGAACAAGTTCACTACCATGGAGTCCGATCTGTTTAACTATACGATCGAAGAATGCTGCGAGAAAACAGCAGAAGCTCTTTTTGCAGCAGACAACAGAAGTGATGTATTC
Organism: Lachnospiraceae bacterium; assembly: GCA_017553965.1. Next base: position 2,545 of record JAFZJK010000098.1, read on the forward strand.
ATCAACTCTGCAGAAGTATTTGCTTACGATTACAAATGTGAGATCATCTCATCCACGGGCATAGACTCAGGATACAACAGGAGATCTATCAGCGGTGAATTTGTAGCACAGTGCAAAGAGCCCCAGGATGTTGAGACATATAAGGACTTTAGGTATTATACACTCGATACCGAGGCATTAAAGTCAAAGGTAAGTAAGACACTCGAGTATACCCTTGAAAGAGCCAAGGCAACAGAAGCTCCCAAGGCAGGAAAATACAGAGTTATCATAAGTGACAGTTATGTAAATGATATCTTTGGATACTACAACGGAAGATCACAGGCAAGTTACATATATGCTAAGTACTCCACATTTGAGATCGGTCAGAATGTACAGGCACTTAATGCGGACGGAGAGTATACAGAGATCAAGGGTGACAAGATCAGCATGACATTGGTACCCACCGAGCCTTTAAGCGATGAAGGTATATGGCAGAAGGAACGTGTACTCCTTGATAACGGTGAGCTTAAGACATATCAGGGCGGATTACGTTTCTCAAGATACTTAGGTATTGAGCCTACCGGATATTATGGCAGCGTAAAGGTAAATGCCGGCAGCATGTCAGTAGAAGATATGAAGAAAAAGCCTTACCTCTGGGTAGTAAACTTTTCTGATTTCCAGATGGATGACTTCACCGGACATTTCGGCGGCGAGATAAGACTGGCATTCCTGTATGACGGTGAAAAGGTAACACCTGTCACAGGCGGTTCCATAAACGGCAGCATTCTTGATACACAGACCAATCTCATCTTATCAAAAGAAATACAGCGTGAAGCAAACTTTACAGGTCCTTACGCTATATGCTTTGAGGATGTACCTGTAGCCGGAGTATAATTCGTCGCACGGAGAGACTGTCAAATGCGGCTTTGCCACATTCGACGTAAAGGGGAGAAAACTATGGTAAAAGCGATACTTACGATAGACGACATAGCATCAAAAAATACACCCGCTATAGTTGATTATCTGAATGAGAAAAGTATTCCGGCACTGATGTTTGCCTGGGGTGAGAACGTGGAGAAAAACTATGATAATGCGGTATATGCATTACAGCACGGTATGATAGTGGGAAACCACAGCTTTACACATCCGTTCTTTTCAAAGCTCACTATGGAAGAAGCAGCAAAAGAAATAGAGAAAAACGAAGAGTTGCTTAATAAGCTGTATAAGGATGCCGGCGTAGAGCGTAAGTACAGACCATTCAGATTCCCTTACGGGGATAAGGGCGGAGCAAATAAAGATGCACTCCAGAAATACCTTAAGGACAACGGATTCGACAAACTCGATGACAGACAGCTTCCCTACGCATGGTGGAAGGACCATGGGCTTAATAAGGATATCGATACCTACTGGACCTTTGACTTTGCAGAATACAATATACGTAAGGACAGCGGATTTACCAAAGAAGACGTAATAAAGCGTATGGATGATCCTGCACCCATGTATGGTGCTGCACTGTTTGGGGATGGAGGCAGTCATATACTGTTACTCCATGCACATGACGAGACAGAAGAACTGGTACCGGAATACTACAAACTGTTCTTAGACAGGATGCTGGAAAAAGGTGTGGTATTTGAAGCACCGAGATTTATCTGACCACAAAATATATTTTAATATAGCCGTCTCTACCATAATTGGCAGAGGCGGCTATTTTTTTGTTTTACTGCTTTAAATTATGAAATTTATTAACATTAATAGTTTTTATCCGGAGTGCATTAAATGTGTTTACATTGATAATATGCTATTGTATACTGTACTTGAAATAATAATTTGTACAAGCGTATCAAGAGGAGACATATGCCGTATATAAGCAGAAAATCAAGAAAATATATATTGCTGTTTTCGCTCGCTATAGCGGTCGTTGTTCTTTATATGCTTATAAACAGGACCTTTTTGGTATTCATGGATTTTGACTCGATAGTGTATATATGTCTTACGGTTGTGTGGATCATTACCATCCAGCGGAGGATGACTTTTGGTAATCTCAGAAGATATATAGTGCTTGGAGGTTCATTTATAATATCATTATTCATTATGAGACTTATAAGATGGACTTTTTATTCGGGAATCCCGGTACTTGAAAGATTATTCTGGTATCTTTATTATGTTGCAATTATAGTTCTGCCGCTTTTATCCATATTGCTGGCCATAAATGTAGGAATAGAAGAAAAGGACAGAAATCTAAAACTCGAACGTGCTCTGAAACTTTCCTCTGCTGCCATTATACTGGTAGTTATAACTAACGACCTTCATAACCTGATATTTAATATAAAAGGGTATGTAGACGGAAGCATTAAGTATTCGTATACCATAGGATATTATTTTATCGTATCTTGGTGCGTGATCTTATCCGGAGCATCACTTTTGATATTAATAAAACGAAGCAATAACACAGCTGCCAAAAAGCTGTCGTGGATTCCGGCAGTTATATCTCTTTCTTTTACAAGCCTTTTATTTATATACATTGTAAGAGGCGGAAGTGCGCCTAAGGTATTCGGGCATAAGTTATATAATTTCCAGGAGGCTTACAGTTTGGTCTTTATAGGGTTATGGGAATCGTGTTTAAGGATCGGTCTTATCCCTTCAAACAGTGACTATGACGGAATATTCAGGCTCTCAAGCATTAACGCAGCCATAGCAGATGATAATAACAGGATAAAATACCATTCCCGCGAGATAAAAGGACTTTCATCCGCTGAGATAGAAAAAGCCGATAAAGGAAATGATGTTTATCTTGATGAAAACAGCCTGCTTCGTACACAGCATATAAGCCCTACCGGAAAGGTTATCTGGATCGAAGACCATACTACCATAAATGAGCTGAATGATGAACTTAAAGAAGCACTTGCACGTATATCTGAAGAAAACAACCTCCTTGAAATGGAAAACGATATCAAGGCACAAAAGGCTGCTCTGTTTACCAGAAGCAGACTGTATGACGGAATAGCGTTAAGGACTAAGGGCCAGCTTGAAAAGATAGAAGAAATAATTGAAAAGATCGAGCTTACCGGACAAAATACCATCGAAGGGCTTAAGCTTTGTTCGTTGTACGGAGCATATGCAAAACGACAGGCAAATCTTTCGATATTATCGGAACAGTTCAAGAAATTAAAGCTTGAAGAGTTACGCTATGCTATAAGGGAGTCACTTGAAAATGTTAAGCTTTTAGGTATAGATGCAAATGTAAGCGGTATA
>JAFZJK010000099.1 GCA_017553965.1 Lachnospiraceae bacterium
CCTTTAGGTCCTAATGTAACCTTAACTGTATCTGCTAATTTATTAACACCGGCACAAAGGGCTGTTCTTGCGTCTGTACCGTTCTTGATCTCTTTTGCCATTTTTGACATCTCCTTTGTTTACTCTTTTGAAATCCGAAATAAGATCCTTCGCTTGCGCTCAGGATGACAGTTTTTAGCGCAGGTATTACTCTACAACTGCAATAACATCGTTCTGCTTAACGATGATGTACTCTTCGCCGTCAAGCTTAACTTCTGTACCTGCGTACTTTGAATAGATAACCTTCTCGCCTACTTTAACCTGCATCTTAACTTCCTTGCCGTCGATAACTCCGCCGGGGCCTACTGCTATAACTTCAGCCTGCTGGGGCTTCTCCTGTGCCTTGGGTGTAAGAATGATACCTGACTTTGTAGTCTCTTCAGCCTCAAGCTGCTTTAAAACAATTTTGTCACCTAAAGGTCTTAACTTCATGACAATGCCTCCTGTATTTTTCTCTATTTGTTAGCACTCTATATTTCTGAGTGCTAACCGCTAAATGATATAATATCACGATTTGCAAAAAATGCAAGTACTTTTTAATTTTTTAATTAATAATTTATAGTTGCAGCTCGATACTGTCCAGTTTTTTGATAGCCCTGATCAGCGCATCCTTGGAATTTTTCCAGTCTGCATCCTTGTTTCTGTAATCAAACTTGTCGGTATACCACTCAACATCATCGCACACACGCTTCATGTTCTCTAAGAAAAGCTTGTCGAGTTTGGCGGTAAAATCCCTCAATGCTCCGCCGCCCATATGAGCATCGGCCGCATCGTAGAGTACGGCATAATGGTTGGTGCAGAAACCCTTGCAGGAATCGAATTTGGTCTTAAACGCAGGGTCCTTTTCATATAAGTAGAAAACGGTATCGATATATCTGTCAAAAATACGGGTGATCCTGTCACAGATATAGCAGCTCTTTCCAAGCTGGCGCATATATGCAGATACGGCTGAACCCTCGGTATTCTTCTTAAAAAGACCGCCGCCCGAGCTTCTTCCTTTTTTCTGGGCCTTTTCTGTCTCCCTTATCATGTTCTGCATATGTGTATGAAGCATAAGACCGAGTCCCAGTCTGTTCTGGTTTCCGTACATAAGCTCCACATGCTTTGCGCAGAAGCCGACCTCGTTGGTCTCCATACGGACATCATCCTCCATATAGGAAGGTCCCATGGTAAACTCTATGGCATTCTTCTCCAGCGAGGCATACATGGAACACACGGGGCATTCCGAATCCTCATTAAACGCGTCGTTGACCGGTATGGCATATAATTGTTCATCCATAACTTAAGTTCCTCCCTGCTTTATTGTTCATTGCCCTTTATCTCGGCTATAGCTTCTTTTATACGTCTTGCCTTATCCTTTATCCTGTCGCTCACCGCTCTGTTGATAAGGATCTTTTCAACAAATTTAATTGCATCGTTATATCTTCCGGTCTCATAATCAAGAGCACTCAAAAGATAAAAGAAAGTATATTCGTCAAGTCCGCAGATAGGGAAGTTTTCCTTTAAGAGTGCCTCCGTAAAGCCCTCTGCAGCCTTAAGCAGATAATCGTTTTCTTCCTCCGAGAGCTTCTTTACCATCTCATCGCGCCCCGGAACATCCTCTGCTATGCTCTCAGCCTTTCCTCTGGTAAGCCAGCCCAAAGTAAGACATATGTAAGCTCTCTCGCTTACCTTTCCTCTCTTTACCACGGTACTTACCAAAGCGAGCTTGCTCCTGGTTATCGCCTCATCATAAGAATAAGTCTCGTTTTCAAACTTAAGCCCGGTAAAATTGATACTGATCTTTTCCTTTACCATCCTGGCCTGTCCGGACGAAAGATGAACGAAATCCCTCGAAAGCGCTGCATATCCGCACACAGGACATGCGGTCACATTATATTTCATTGTATCGAGTTCTTTATATCTGGGCCTTAAGTCAATATCCTGCGCCAGCAGCTTTACCTTACCCGAACGTACCACTCTTTCCTTAAACTCGTGTCCGCAGCATACGCATTCAATGGTCTTAAAGTAGATCAGATCCTTTTCTTCCACAGGCTTTTCGGCAGCCGCAGCTGCAGCTTTCGCCGCCTTTTTCTTCTCTTCTTCGGCCTTATCCTCTTTTTTGTCGTTAAAAAGATCGATATTGCTCAGGTTCCCGAGTCCCATCGACTCAAGTCCGGATAAAACGTCACCCATAACACTTGCCTCTTTATATATATGTTAAAACACTCTGTTACATTTCCGGTTTTCTTTGATCAAAAATAAATATGACTGTCTATGATCTTATAGCTCTTTCCCTTGGCTTCGCATTTCTCCTTTGAAGAAGAAATATGGCTGTTAAAGAACATATAGCTGTCGGGCACGGTCTTCTCACCGCAGAAAGCCTTTTTCGCAGATGAAATGCTGTTGATCATCTGAGTGTACTGCCACTTGCCCTCATAATCCCCAAGATTATCGTAGATGTCCATAGCCTTGTCCAATGAACTCGGGTTACCCTTAGTGGGTGAGAACTGCACACCCCAGTAATCATCATAGATAACTTCCTTGATGGTGCTTACATGTCCCCAGTCGGAAGTATCGTTCATCCTGTTGATGATGACATTTGCTACCGCTATCCTTGCCTCATCGCTCATATTTCCCGCTTCGCAGTAGATGATGGAACTCATAAGCCTAAGCTCTGCTGCGGTATAGTTTTCATCCCATGCGGTTAAGCTCTTTTCCCCGGCTGTCTTTCTGGACTGTAAAACACGGCCCTTTGACTTATAGTACTTATCCGAGTTTTTAAGTCTTTTGGCTACGAGATCGATGCTTGATCCGGGATAGGTCTGTACATTTTCTTCCGATGCGGCTTTTACGTCGGTATACGAGCCCACACCCGTCAATATAAGCACTGCCGCCATAAAGGCGGCAGTAAATTTTCCGAAACCGGTCAATGCCTTTTTAATCATTAAACATACTCCAAATAATCAATGATGGAAAAGTCTCATTCCTGTAAAGCACATTACCATGCCGTATTCGTTACACTTATTGATAACGAGGTCATCTCTTACGGATCCGCCGGGCTCTGCGATGTAGGTAACACCGCTCTTCTTAGCACGGTCAATATTGTCGCTGAACGGGAAGAATGCATCACTGCCGAGAGCCACACCCTTGATGGTATCAAGGTATGCCTGCTTCTCTTCCTTTGTGAGCGGAGCGGGCTGCTTGGTGAAGTACTGCTGCCAGTTGCTGTCAGCTGCTACATCCTCACCCTCGCCTGTGATGTACTGGTCTATAACGTTATCCCTGTCGGGACGTCCGATAGAATCGAGGAAAGGAAGCTCCAATATCCTATCCCACTGACGGAGGTTCCAGTTGTCAGCCTTGTTTCCTGCAAGTCTGGTACAATGTACTCTACTCTGCTGTCCTGCACCTACGCCGATAGCCTGTCCGTCTGCTGCGAAGCATACGGAATTGGACTGTGTATACTTTAATGTGATAAGGCTGATGATAAGATTTGTACGAGCCTCATCTGTTAAATCCTTGTTCTCTGTAACGATATTGTTAAGGAGTTCATTATTGATAACGAAGTTATTTCTGCCCTGCTCGAAAGTAACGCCGAATACCTGCTTCTTCTCCTGAACCTCGGGAACATAGTTGGCATCGATCTTGATAATGTTGTAGCCGCCCTTACGCTTGCTCTTTAAAAGCTCTAAAGCTTCATCGGTATAGCCGGGAGCTATGATACCGTCGGAAACCTCACGCTTGATGATCTTAGCGGTTGTAAGGTCGCAGACATCTGAAAGAGCGATGAAATCACCGAAGGATGACATTCTGTCGGTACCTCTTGCTCTTGCATATGCACATGCAAGGGGTGAATCGTCAAGGCCCTCGATATCGTCAGCGAAAACAGCCTTCTTTAACTTATCGCTGAGCTTGTTTCCAACTGCTGCGGATGTAGGTGATACATGCTTAAATGATGTAGCACAGCACTTTCCTGTAGCTTCCTTAAGCTCTTTTACAAGCTGCCAGGAATTGAAAGCATCGAGGAAGTTGATATATCCGGGACGTCCGTTGAGGATCTCTATAGGAAGCTGAGCTCCGTTCTCCATATATATTTCAGCGGGCTTCTGGTTGGGATTGCAACCATACTTTAATTCAAATCTTTCCATCGTTATAAATCTCCATTCTTTGATTATTTATTCTTATTGATGAGTCTGGTCTCTTTCTGTCCAGATGCAAGATCGATATATGCTGTGTAAAGAGAAACCTTGTTGTTCTCATCAAGTCCGTTCCAGATAGTATTGGTAAACTCGTCTATATCGTTGGGGATATATACGCGCTCAGGCTCGCCTGTGAATGTAGGTATCGGATTTCCGTCATGATTGTATGTGTGGATGAAATGTCCGAGTCCTGCAAGTGAATTGTATGTAAAGGTGTATCTGTTGCAAGCGCTGCCTTCAGCATCTGCACTCTTTAAGATGCTCATCTTATAAGTAAAATCATTTGCCTTAAGGAAGCTCAGCATAGCGCTGATACGAGGTGTCCAGTTAGGACCGTCGGGCTCAAACTCACGAGCTGAAAGACCAACCTCGAATGCATAGCTCATATCAACTACCTGAATGGGATTAAGTGCGAATGTTGACTCCCACTTCTCAAGTACCTTGTATACTGTATCTGTCTGATCGCCGTTGGTAACGATCATGTAGTTCTTAAACTCACGTACCGGTGAATAGATAACCAGTGAAGGGTCCTCCAGCTTTGAGGGATCAAAAGGCTTGATAATGATTCCGTCAGGTGTTTCGATAAACACACGGTTTCTCGAATTGGTGCTTCTTCCCATTATGAAGTAAGCAACGGCTGCTTTCTTACCGTCCTCACTCTTTCCTACTACTATACCTCTTCCGACATATGAATTTCCTTTTACAAGTTCATCAAACTTCTGAACATCGTAGATACCCATTTCCCTCATCCTTTCCGCGGTACGTACCGCTGTGCAAATTTTAACATGATACATTTTATCAGCATATGGTAAATAAAGCAAGTTTTTTTTACCTGAAGTAAAGGTTATACCATGAATGCGCGAGCGGGTCTTTTGACTCGCCGCTCTTCTTTATAAGCTGGTCTTCCGTAAGTAAAAAGTAGGAGTTATAGAAGCCTCCTGACGGCTTATCCACATCATTCCAGGTTACATCGATATGATACCAAGTACCGTTAAGAAGTACACGGTTCCATATGTGAGTACCCTTTTTGTTGACTATGGTATCGTTTTCAAGTCCCAAAATGTTGAGTACCAGTCTCATAGCAGCCGTATATGATTCACATACGCCGTCACCGTAGAAATATACACCTGTCGCATCTCTCTGCGGACAGTCATGCTCTTTGGGGATGGGATCGGAATATGTGGTCATCGAGCACATCCTGTTATTTACATACAGTAAAACATCTTCGGGCTTTGTTCCGACTGCTTCTATCGCCTCATTGGTAAGGTCAAGTGCGGCATTTAAAAGCTTCTTTATATCATCATCCACCTCATACCCGTCGAAACGCAGATATGTTACCGCCTTCCATACATCCTTATATTCGGGAGTGATGGTGATCTTATGGTTTTTCTCGTCAAAGCTTCCCGTATAACCGTTTGCGGTATAACCCGAAAGCTCACTCTGTGTCTTTAATTTATCACGGAAAATATTCCACCAGTGTGAGCAGTCATAACCTCTGAACGTGATGGTAAATGACTCGACTCCGTGCTCAAGCGCATCCCTGCAGGCCTTGATAAAGCCTCTCTCATCCTCGATACTGTACTCTAATGTCTTCTGGTATTTCTCACGCGTATGTGAAGTGATAAGGCCGTATGTACTGCCCAGAGAAACCACTGCCGAAACCTTATCCATATCATAAAGCTCGCCGTTTAAGTCGCCCTCACCCTTTACCGGCTTTGAGGTAGGCTTTGGAGTCGAAGTAGGTGCCTCAGTTACTTTAGGAGTAGGTGTAGTGGTGGGTGCTGCAGTCACTGTAGGAACAGGAGTACCAGTAACAGCCGGCGTAGCCGTAGGCTTAGGGGTAGTTGTTGGCTTCGGTGTAGCTGTGGGCTTAGGAGTAACCTGTGTGCCTGTACCCTTGGTAATGTTTACCTTGCAGTGATAATTGTTATAATCCTTACTCTCAATATGAACGGTTACCATGGTACCCTCTCCGCTCTTTGCGGTTACAAAACCGTCGGCGGATACCTCCAGATACTTCATATCAGAGTCATGTACATAAAACCTTCTTACATCCTTACCCGAGAGTTTAAGCTGCATGCTCTTTCCAAGCGGCAGGTTAAGTACAGTCGAGTTATCGGTAGTAACAATGTACTCCGGTATCGGTTCGGGCGTAGGCTCCGGTGTGGGTTCAGGTGTGACTTCAAGTGTCGGAGTAACAGTTACCCCGCTGCTATCCGCCTTTACCGTAACCTTACATTCAAATACCTTGGAGTCTCTCTTTGCGGTAATGACAGCCTTACCTGCAGAAACACCCACTATCTTTGTGGATTTTCCC
>JAFZJK010000100.1 GCA_017553965.1 Lachnospiraceae bacterium
CCGCTAAAGCGGCATTCGACGTTTTATGTCAATTTTCACAAAATAGCGATATGCCCTGTTTAAAATTTTTACTTGCTATTTTTCTTTATAATTGTTAAAATAAATAGGTTTTGTAGGATAAGTTGGATTTTTTTAGAGTTAAGAGGTTTGAAATGAAACGCGAAGATATCAGAAATATAGCAATTATCGCACACGTAGACCACGGTAAGACAACGTTGGTTGATGCACTCCTCCGTCAGAGTGGTGTATTCAGATCCAATCAGGTTGTTGAGGAAAGAGTCATGGACTCCAACGACTTAGAGCGAGAAAGAGGTATCACAATCCTTTCCAAGAATACCGCGGTTAATTATAACGGTGTCAAGATCAATATCATTGATACTCCCGGCCATGCAGATTTCGGCGGCGAGGTTGAGCGTGTATTAAAGATGGTTAACGGCGTTGTCCTGGTAGTCGATGCCTTTGAAGGCCCGATGCCCCAGACAAAGTTTGTATTAAAGAAAGCTTTGGAGCTTAATCTCCCTGTTATATGCTGTATAAATAAGATCGACAGACCCGAGGCTGATCCCAAGCGTGTTATCGATGAGGTACTCGAGCTCTTTATCGAGCTTGATGCAAGCGACGAACAGCTTGACTGTCCTTTCGTATATGCTTCCGCTAAGTCAGGTGTAGCTATTTTAGAGCTTAATGATACACCTCAGAATATGAAGCCCCTCTTTGATACTATCTTAGAGTACATCCCCGCTCCCGAAGGTGACCCCGACCGCGGAACTCAGGTACTTGTAAGCACCATCGACTACAACGAGTATGTAGGCAGGATCGGTGTAGGTAAGGTAGACAACGGTACCATCAAGGTAGGCCAGGAGGTTGTGATCGTTAACTATCACGATCCTTCTAAGCAGAAAAAGGTTAAGGTCAGCAAGCTTTACGAATATGACGGATTAAAGAAGGTTGAGGTACAGGAAGCCGGTATCGGTTCGATAGTAGCTTTCTCGGGTATAGAGGATATCCATATCGGTGATACTCTCTGCTCTCCCGATGATGTAGAGGCTATACCTTTCCAGAAGATCTCGGAGCCCACACTTTCCATGAACTTTGTGGTAAATGATTCACCTTTGGCAGGTAAGGAAGGTAAATGGGTTACATCACGTCACTTAAGAGACAGACTTTTTAGAGAGCTTAATACAGATGTCAGCTTAAAGGTTGAAGAAACCGATACTACTGAGGCATTTAAGGTATCGGGACGTGGCGAGCTTCATCTTTCAATACTTATTGAGACCATGAGACGTGAAGGTTACGAGTTCGCGGTAAGTAAGGCACAGGTTATCTACAAGAAGGGTGAAAACGGCGAGAAGCTCGAGCCCATGGAAAAGGCTTATGTTGACGTACCCGATGAGTTTTCCGGTACTGTTATCGAGAAACTTAGCAGTCGTAAGGGCGAGCTTCTTAACATGTCTACAGTATCCGGCGGCTACAACCGTTTGGAATTCAGCATCCCCGCACGTGGCCTTATCGGTTACCGCGGCGAGTTTATGACAGATACAAAGGGTAACGGTATACTTAATACAATATTTGACGGTTACGGACCCTACAAGGGAGATATAGCTTTCAGAAAGCAGGGAAGTCTTATAGCTTTTGAGAGCGGTGAGTCGGTTACATATGGTCTTTACAATGCTCAGGAGCGCGGTACTTTGTTTATCGGCGCAGGCGAGCAGGTATATGCCGGCATGGTAGTAGGCCAGAGCGGCAAGGGCGAGGATATCGAGCTTAATGTATGTAAGAGAAAGCAGATGACAAATACCCGTTCATCAAGTGCTGATGAAGCATTAAGACTTACTCCTCCCAGGATCCTTTCGTTAGAGCAGGCTCTTGAGTTTATCGATGATGATGAGCTCTTAGAGATCACTCCCAAGAACTTAAGAATAAGAAAGAAGATACTTGATCCCACGCTCAGAAAGCGTGCAGGTTTCAAGAGAGGTTAAAAAATTAAGAGACTTCTTTATGAAGTCTCTTTTTTATATTTCTATCTATCATCTGTCCGTCTTGTTTTCTGTAACCGGTATTTTCTTTCTTATAGCTTCAAGACGTTTAAATACAAAGGATTCCACATCCTTTAGCTTTTTCACCTTTGCCTGCTCGAAGATATCACCGTATATCTTTTTCATCAGCTCTATCGATACGGACCTTCTGTTTTTGGTATTGGGCGGTCCGCAGAGCCTGAAACGCTCGGCCGCGAGCATATTTGTGAATGCTCTCTCACCGTACCATGAGAAAAACTCGGTAACAAAAGAAAGGATGTTTTTTGTCTCATCATCTATAAGCTTATCCGATGAAATATTAAAGTATTTTGTAAGGCTATCCTTTAATACTGCGCTGCTTTCGGGTGTGTTTCCTACGAAAAACAGATTGTCCTTATAAGCTTCCGCTACCACTCTGTACGGTGAATTACCGTTACCCTTGGTGGGCTGGTATACATCCTCAAATACGGGCTTGTTTAAGAACTTAAGCGACAGTATCTGCGCCCATATAAGCAGCACGTCGAGATGTGCCTGACTTAACGGATAAGGGTCTGTATCAATTAAGTACTGTGCTATAAGAAGTATCCTGCTGTCTAAGATCGGCTTGTAAAGCTTAGACAGGCACTTGCGGTAAGCTACTTCGGTCAGCTTGTCCCTGTTACTTGTCAGTAACTCGCAGAAACTGTTTTTATCCGTGTAAAGCCTGTAAAGTGTCTGGGTGTATTCATTCGAAGGTATCGTATCCATGCCACAGTAAAGCACTATAGTGGTCTCACCCCAGCCAAGTAGCTTGGCCAGTGGTTTTTTCCCTATAGCATATTTCTGGAGCAGTTTATTAAGTTCTTCCTTACTGATACTCTTCTTCTCCATACAGATACCTTATCTCTTAGAAAACATTAGCTATGATCCACGGGATACCGTAGGATATGATACACATTATGGCAGTTGCCATGAACAGTCCCAATACTACAGCCGGGAATGCTTTTTTAAACTTTATATTTAATAAGGAAGCGATCAGTGAGCCTGTCCATGCTCCTGTACCGGGTAACGGTATACCTACAAACAGCATTAAGCCCACAAATTCGTATTTCTTGATCTTATCGCTCTTACCCATCGACTTGGTCTCAAGCTTTTCTACCATGGGTTTAAAGAGCTTTGTCTTTTTAAGCCATGTAAAGATGGGTGTGATAAGTAATAAGATGAAGGGTACGGGAATGATATTTCCGGCTATACATACGCCGATGGCACGGAACAACGGGATGCCCTTTATAGCTGCTATGATGAGACCGCCTCTTAACTCAATGATCGGTACCATCGATATTATAAAACATACGAGCTCATCGGGAAGTCCGGCTAACTTTCCTGCAAGCTTTCCTGCGAAGGAATTCTCCGCCTCCTCAACCTCTGCATCTGTTACTGTCTGTGTTGTTTCTGTATTATCTGCAGTATTTGTCTCGTTGTTACTTTTGCTGCATGCCGTCATTATCATCACCAAAAAGGTTAAGATAAGTAAGATCACTAAAACCTTTCCGGTCTTCTTCACACTGATCATCTGAAATCTCCCAAACTTATATAAAAATAAAAGCCTCAAACTAAGTTTGAGGCAATGTGTGTGACAAGATTCGAACTCGCGACCTTCTGGTCCGTAGCCAGACGCTCTATCCAGCTGAGCTACACACACATTCGTATTTCTACGACCGTTATAATTGCGTCGCAATCACAACAACTGTTATATTACCTCAATATTATGTTAATGTCAAGCACTTTTTAAGAAATTTCAAGCTCCACGGGACAATGGTCGGAGCCCTGGATATCTGACAGGATCTTTGCGTCTTTCAGCCTGTCCTTAAGCTTTTCCGATACCACAAAATAGTCTATACGCCAGCCTGTATTCCTCTCTCTTGATTTAAACATATATGACCACCAGGAATATGCTTCCTTTTTATCCGGATAGAAATACCTGAAGGAGTC
>JAFZJK010000014.1 GCA_017553965.1 Lachnospiraceae bacterium
GTTCTTGAAATCCTTAAGAAGAGGATAAAGATTTGTCTTAATGCCTACCTTACCGTTCTTTTCAACAAGCTTAACACTTACCTTGTTCTTCTTATTCTCGAAGCCGTCGGTTTCATGCTTTCCTACCGCAGCACCGTTAAAATATGCATTACCCTTTACCCATACCGGCAGGTGTCCGAAGTGTGCGGTAGCAAGTTTACCCATATCAGGTTCCTTGTCCATATCAAACTGAGCTATCCACTCTTCATATGAAGGGAAGATATCGAAGCAGGAAGTACCTACTACCTCATAATCATTGGCCTGAGCTGTCTTCTTCTTATCGGTAACCGGATAATTCTGTACAAAGATGTTATTGTAGATCCTGTCGTCACCGTGAAGAATGGTCATAAAGCCGGCCACCTCTGTCCTGTGGCGGATATGATAAGGTGTATATCTGGGCTCACGCTGTCCGTTTACTATGCTGTCAACACCTGAGTTGATAAGTGCGAATGAACCGAGCATAAGGTTGTGTACACCGGCGATACCTTCGCTGGGGATAACAACGGATACTTTTGAAAGAAGTACATTGTTGTCGATAAGAGTGGGACCATGTCCAACCTCGATAAAGATATCATTTGAGAACATAGCACCCTGTGCGGGAGTCCTGCCCTCGGGACGGAAGTTGTCATGCATGAGGTTCTGAGTGATACGTGCACCCTGTGCTTCCCAGTCAAGCCATACACCCATGATACAGTTGTGGATGTAATTTCTCCTGATGGTAACGTCTATAGCCGCATGAAGCTTGATACCTGCTGTCTCAGCGCCTCCCAACTGCTGTGAATTACATACGTGATGGATATGGCAGTCCTCTATGGTAGAGAATACGCCGCCCATACGTCCTACGATACCGGTCTGCTCACAGTGATGAACATGGCATCTGCGGATTATATGACTTCCTACACGCTCCTTAAGCCATCCGTGGAACTGGCCGCGGCATACGGCATCTCTTTCCATCTGGGTAGGGCTCTTAACATGTTTAGTATAGAAATACATATCATTTTCGGGATCTCTGTATTTTCCTAAGGAAATACCGCAGCAGCGGCTGTTACTTACTTCACAGTCCTCGATTATCCAGCCTTTGCTCCAGTGAGGTCCGATAAGACCGTCCTGATAAGCTGCGGGAGGTGCCCATGTGGTAGCGCCTTTTGTAATAACGAAGCCTGATACTGTGATATATCCTTTTCCGGGCTTGTCAGGCATAAAAATGTTACGTCTTACGCTGATCTCAACCTTTTCCTTTGTGGGATCCATGCCCTTAAAGTTAGCATAAAGTATGGTCTTTCCGTCCTTTTGCTCGGTGTACCATTTATACTCGGACTCTTCCTGATTATAAGCGCAGGGGTCGGGCTTGCCCGCTACACATTCGGCAAGAGTAACAGTCTCATACATCATGAGATCATTGATAAATACAGCACCGGTATGTCTTACGGTAGGAGCAAAATACCAGTCACCGCATACAAATGTAGTATAAGGGTTATATGCTCCGAATACTCCGTTATCAACCTCTGCCTTCCAAACATCACCCTTGTATTTCTTCCAGGCCTTTAATTCCTCTGCTCCGGTGATAATTGCTCCGAGGGGCTTCTCAGAACGGTAGGTTATTCTTTTTTCGGCTGTTCCGCCGTATACCGGGTTAACATACTCTCTGTAGATACCGGGTGCTACGATAACTTCATCACCCGGTTTTGCGATTTTGGCCGCATCATTTATATGACGGAAGGGCATTTCCTTTGAGCCGTTACCGTCTTTAGATGCATTAACGTTTACATAATAGATCATAAAATATTTCCTCCTTCTCCGAAAAATACTTCCTTTAAATTATATGATGTATTAGGTCTGTTTACAAGTGCCGAAAGGCTTTTTAACAATATAACACATCAAGCGTATAATAAATTTTTATAATAAGGTTTTTTACTTGAAATTTATTGAATAAAAGCGGGTTTATGGTATAATGGAAAAAGGAAAAACAGGGGGGGGTACGGATGCTTACAGCGATAAAACCTAAAAGCAGGACAATCAATAAAATATATAAAGAAAAAGATGTAGTATTTCTTATTTCGGAGTTTGAAAAAATAAGGATCCAGGTCAAAGATCAGAACATCATCAGAGTGACCGCTACAAGACGGGACAGCTTTTCCGATAAGGAAAGACCCGGTGTGATCAACGGGGAAACTTCAAATGATTATGAGCTTAAGGATGATACCGGAGAAGTTATCATTTCAACTAACGCACTTTCAGTAAAAGTGGATAAAAAAAGCGGAGCCATAAGTTATTATAACAATAAGGGTACGCTTTTACTGGGTGAAAATAGTGATGCTCCGAGAAATTATGAGGAGTTTGAAACTTATACTTTGGCGGACGGAGAGCAGCGTACCAGGATAATAGACACTGCTGACGGAAAAAAGGAAGTTATAGAAGAGCCTCTTAAGATACCGACAGGGAAAAGCTTCCATATAAAGCTTAATCTGGAGTTTGGGGATGAAGCTCTTTA
>JAFZJK010000101.1 GCA_017553965.1 Lachnospiraceae bacterium
AGTGGTTAAGAAAGTAAAAGATTTTTTTGGTATTTAAGGTGGAGTAAATGATAAAAAAGCTTTTGCTGACATTAAAATACGGTGAGAAAAAAGCCAGGATGGTGCTGTCGGGTGTACTTGTTCTCCTGATAGCCGGAGCTGTGCTTCTGGTACTGGGTATAGTAAAAAGTGCTCTAATACCTTTGGGCGGCGGGGCATTGCTTATGATAGCCGGACTGCTGGTGCTGTTTTCTTTTTCGTTTGTGGACATAGATGTGAGTCTGGCAGACCGTGAAAAGAAAATCGATACGGCGGCTAAAAAAGAAAAGACGGAAAAAAAGAAGAAAGAAAAAGATAAGCCGGCAGATGACAAGGCCGATGACGATCCCGGATATTCCATGGAGGATATTGATTTTTCAATGCTGGCGGAAGATCTTTCCGACCTGGCTATAGGTGTGGGCGGACTTGCGGTAGGAGATATTGCCGGTATCAATGATAAAGATAAAGAAAAGGATGCCGACATCGATAAGGAAAAGAAACAACCCGATTCCGATAAGGAAGCAGATGATCCGGATGACTTAAGCTTTCTGGATGATGCAGACTTAAAAGAAGAAAAACAAAAGAACGATATTTCCACGGATGTGGCAGGAAAGAAGAAAAAGAAGAGCGACACCGCAGATGAGCCGGATGAAGATGACGATATCCCGGCTAACAGCAAACCTAAGGAGAGGGAAGCGGTAAAACCTACTCCCAAACAGATAAAAGCGAGAAAAAAGATGCTTAGGGTACGCAGGGATGACAGAAGGTACACACCCGTATTCATTGATTCATGGAATGATGTTTCAGCTCACAGAGTACCGGCATTTATACAGGATAAAGGAAAAACAGTCAACATAGTACTTGTAGAGGGGGCATTAAGGACCGAACTCATGCCCATGAATGAATTCCTTAAGGTCACATACAAAAAGAATGTTGAAGACCGTATGCCTGAAAGCTACGAAGAAATCCGCAATGACAAAGAGGTAAGTGCTGTATTCGGAGATCTGATACCGGCTCTTTATCCCGGACCCGATATGGGAAATACGAGTGTCATGTACAAGAACCTGTACATACTTGGCGGGAAAATAGCAGTATCGCCAAGGTCACTTCGTAAAATGATCAATAAATTCGATTTTGAGTTTAATGTATTCGATTCGCTGAATCTTAAGGGCAATTATTCGAAGTTCTTTAAGATGGCTTATGAAAACAGGATATTCTGGACGGATAATGTAATAACTCAGAATGATTATCAGGAGAGGATAAGGGGGCTTCTGCAGTCCATGGTTGAGGATGAAAACCTTTCTACAGCTGCATTTGAAAACGATCTTGCCATGATGGTAAGGTATAACCTGATTACAAAGGAATACGCCGATTATTATACGGCCAGAAAAACAGATAAAATAAGGATAAGGATATAAGGGGGAGCACTATGGATGAGGTTAATCCTATACTTTTAAAATTTTTGGAGGCGGAAGCATCTTCCGACAAGCTCAGGATAATCCAGGATAATGGGGAATCACTGGATGACAGGGCTTTAAACAACATCGAGGCCAGCCTGGACGTTGTGTCAAACAGTACTGACCCCGAAGAAAGGATTAATTATATCTGTGATATCTTAAGGACGCGTGCTAAGTTTGAAACAGGCAGGCTCCGTTAAGAAAAGAAAGATTATTTTACAAACAACGGCATAAGCATTATAAAGATACCCATTCCGGCAATCAGTATTCCCATGAAGATCCCGTTTTTTCTGGCGGTATCCATAAGGGAATCGTAATACATATGCGGATCATAGGGGTTAAGCAGGATTGTTTCCACATTTCCTTCTATGGGACGGTGGCGCATCTTTTGTTCCCAGATATCGTTATTGACCAGGTATCGCTGCTCGTTATAGTAAAACTCGTAGGTTATGTTCCAGAAACGGCCGCCTCTGCCGCCGAATTTAGAATCCACACAAAAGAGCCTTGCATCGACAGGTACGGTGCAGGCTTTTTTTATTAGCGTGTACCGATAAAACTTTTTGTATAAAAGCCATGCGGCTGTTGCCAGACAGATAAGTCCAAGAACAATGTAAAACATATTGCCTTTTAGAAAGCCGCCGGTTAAAGTGAAACTGTCATCATCTGACCAGCCTGATGTGACCCGGACATAAAGAAAGGTGTTTATTGCATTATGCATTTTAATCCTCCTTGGTAAGAGAGTTTTCATCTTCCTTTACAATATATACCGGTCTGTGTTTGATTTCCATATATATACGGGCGAGATACTGTCCTGTAATACCTAAGAAAAGCAGGATTAAACCGCCGATCAGAAGTAACATAAGGTACAGTGAAGGGAAGCCTGCTACAGGATCCCCGTATATAAGCGTTTTGACAAAATGGAATATGCCTATCAAAAACGAGATGAGGCAGAATATTATTCCTATCCAGGAGCATATTTTAAGGGGCACTTCGGAAAAGCTTAAGATAGCATCAAAGGAATAGGAGACAAGCTTACCCGAGGACCATTTTGACTTACCTGCGGGGCGTTCTCCTGTTTCAAACGGCAGCCATTTGGTATTAAACCCGACCCAGTTAAATATACCTTTGCTGAAACGGTTGGTCTCGGGCATATCAAGTACGGCATTGACCATGATACGTTTCATGAGCCTGAAATCGGTGGCTCCGTTTACAAGGTTGAGCTTTGACAGCTTGTTCATGATCTTAAAGAACATGGATGAAAAGTGCCTTCTGAAAAAGCCTTCCTTTTTTCGATCATCACGGTACATGGCTACGGAATCACAGTCGGAAGATATGAGCTCCTTTAACATATCGGGGATACACTTAGGAGGGTGCTGCAGATCTGCATCCATTAAAAGGACATAGTCACCTTTTGAGTTTTTAAGACCTGCAAGTATGGCAGCCTCTTTTCCGAAATTCTTTGAGAAGGATACAAAACGTACGGACTCATCCTGCTTATGTAGGTTACGTAATACATCTAGAGTACCGTCGCTTGATCCGTCATCGACAAATATGAGCTCTGTATCTAAGTTTGTACCGGGGATATCAGATATACCGCCGGAAAGCAGACTGCGGATTTTTTTTATTTCCTCCATAAACAGAGGGAGCACTTCTTCTTCGTTATAACAAGGTACTACTATTGATAGAAGCTTATTCATTTAAACCTCCGTTTAGTTTTTCGTAAAGCTCCTCCCACTTCTCCATGAGCTCTTCAAGCTTCCTGTCGTTTTCATCATGTTCTTTGGAAAGCTCCATGAGCTTTGAGGATACGGTGGCATTTTCGGGCAGGGACATTAGCTCGTCGAGTTCTTCGTTACGTTGCTCAAGACGGCTTATTTCTTCCTCTGTGTGTTTAAATTCATTTTCCAGCTTACGCTGCATGGCCTGTTGCTTTTTTGCGTTTTCCCAGGATTCTTTTGAGCCTGTGGCAGCGGGAGCGGATGAAGCACCCGTACCGGTACCCGACTTTTCGCTTTTGCCGGAGCTGCTGTTTTTATCAAGCTCCAAAAGCATATCCCTTTTTTCAAGATAATAATCATAGGTACCGTCAAAGCATATGAAATGCTTGTCTTTAAGCTCCATGATGCGTGTGGCGGTCTTGTTTATAAAATATCTGTCATGGGATACATATATTACTGTACCCTTATAGGAGGATACTGCCTGCTCGAGTATTTCCTTGGAGATGATATCCAGGTGGTTGGTAGGCTCATCCAGATACAGAAGGTTTGCATCGGACAGCATGAGCTTGGCCAGGGAAACACGTCCCTTTTCGCCTCCGCTTAAGTCTCTGATCAGCTTGAAGACGTCGTCTCCCGTAAAAAGGAATGCAGCGAGCACATTACGTACCTTTGTATTGTCCATATCGGGATAGGTATCCTGTATCTCTTCAAATACGGTCTTATCCGGATCGAGCACATGATGTTCCTGGTCATAGTACCCGGTAAAGACTTTTGCACCGAGTTTGAAGCTGCCGCTATCAGGGGAAAGGAGACCGTTAAGTATCTTTAAAAGCGTGGTCTTTCCTGTACCGTTGGCACCTATGATAGCTACTTTATCCCCGCGTTTTATCTCAAAGTTTGCATCTGTAAAAAGTGTAAGGTTACCGAAAGATTTTGACATACCTTTTACGGTTAGCACATCGTTTCCGCTCTGGATATTCGGCTCGAGACGTATATCCATTTCAGCGTTTACCTCCTTGGGAAGCTCCAGGCGCTCGATCTTTGCCAGCTGTTTTTCACGGCTTTCGGCACGTTTGATGGATTTTTCACGGTTGAATGATCTTAGCTTTTCAATTACGGCTTCCTGTCTCTTTATTTCACGCTGCTGGTTCAGATACTGCTTGATATATGCATCCCTCAGCTGTTTTTTCTTTTCGGCGAATACTGTATAGTTACCGTCGTAGGAGTGCACGTGGGTGTTTTCTATCTCTATAACCTTTGATACGATCTTGTCCAAAAAGTATCTGTCATGTGCTACCAGGATAACAGAGCCCTTATATGAGTATAAAAAGCCTTCGAGCCAGCGTATGGCATCCATATCCAGATGGTTGGTAGGCTCGTCCAGCATGAGGATATCGGGCTTTGAAAGCAGAAGTTTAGCCAATGCGACTCTGGTTTTCTGACCGCCGGAAAGAGTATTTATCATCTTGGAAAACTCGTCTTCTTTAAAGCCGAGACCTTTAAGGCAGCCTGTTATCTCGCTCTTTACCGCATAGCCGCCTCCATCCTCAAACTCCTGGTTCATCCTGGCGTATCTGTTTAATGTCTGTTCGAGCTCATCGCCCGTCAACTCCTTTAACATATGTTCCGTACGTCTGATATTTTCCTCGAGTGCCAAAAGATCTGCCTTTACCGAGAGCACCTCTTCGTATATGGTGTTGGTATCGGAAAGGTTCTGTGTCTGGGTTAGAAGCCCCAGGCTTGCGTCCTTTTGTATGGAGACCGAACCGGTATCGGGCTTTAGTTCACCTGTTATTATTTTAAGAAGTGTTGATTTGCCGGCTCCGTTGATACCGACTATCGCTGCCTTCTGACCTGCTTCTATATGAAATGAGACATCGGAGAGTATCACGTCCGTTCCGAAGCTTTTGGTTATATTACTTACCTGTAGTATCACTTTTAAGTCCTCACATATTGATAGAAATCAACTAAT
>JAFZJK010000102.1 GCA_017553965.1 Lachnospiraceae bacterium
GCATGAGTCAAGTCCCATCATCTTTCTGGGAGGAAGATTAAGGATGGCTGCGATGGTCTTTCCTACCAGGTCTTCGGGCTTATAGTATTCAGCGATACCTGAGAGGATCTGTCTGTCGGTACCTGTGCCGTCATCAAGGGTAAACTGAAGGAGTTTCTTACTCTTCTTAACGTTTACACATGCCTTAACCTTTACTGCACGCATATCCATCTTTTCAAAGTTCTCAAAATCAACATAGTCGGTAAAGAGCGGCTCGATCTCAGCTGCTGCAGGACCGGCTTCTTTTTTCTTTATCTCGGCTTCGATAGCAGCGAGTGCTTCAAGCTCTTTATTTAAGTCTATTCTCGGGAAGAGGTTGGCACCTGCGGTAACCTCTGCATCTGCCTTAAGACCGCCCCATGCTATATCGTCCCAGCTGTATTTATCGGAGCCTAACTGCTTCTGGATGGTAGCTACTGTGTCAGGCATGAAAGGTGTGAGCAGAAGAGTACAGTTCCTGATGGACTCAAGGAGGTTGTACATAACCTGAGCCAGACGGGGACGGTTGGCCTCATCCCTTGCAAGTACCCAGGGCTCATTTTCGTCGATATATTTGTTGGACATATCGATCACTCTGAATACTTCGGATACGGCATTCTGGAATCTGAAATGCTCCATGTGGTCTGCATATATATCCTTAAGTTCGGCTACTGCATTTATAAGTGTGTCATCCTTTTCAGCGACTGCAAGTTTATCAGCAGGAAGCTTACCTTCGAAATACTTATTTACCATGGCGATCGTACGGCTTACGAGATTGCCAAGGTTGTTGGCAAGATCGGTATTGATACGGTTGATCAGGAGCTCATTGGAGAAGTTGCCGTCACTTCCGAACGGGAACTCACGCATGAGATAGTATCTAATAGCATCCACTCCGTAACGCTCTGCCAGGATCATGGGATCCACTACGTTAACGGTGGTGTTTTCCTTACTCTTTGAGATCTTGCCGCCATCTATCAGAAGCCATCCGTGTCCGAATACCTTCTTCGGTAACGGAAGCTCTAAGCTCATGAGCATAGCGGGCCAGATGATGGAATGGAATCTTACGATCTCTTTTCCTACGAAATGTACATCGCAGGGCCAGAAGCGTTCGAAGTCGTTGTACTTCTCATTGCCGTAGCCGAGTGCGGTGATATAGTTGGTAAGAGCGTCAAGCCATACATATACGACATGCTTGGGATCGAAGTCTACCGGGATACCCCATGAGAAAGAAGTACGTGATACACATAAATCCTCAAGTCCGGGATTGATAAAGTTGTTTACCATCTCGTTTACACGGCTCTTAGGCTCTAAGAAGTCTGTATTAAGGAGCAGATCCTTGATCTTATCCTGATATTTGGAAAGCTTGAAGAAATATGCCTCTTCCTCAGCGTCCTTTACTTCACGGCCGCAGTCGGGACATTTTCCGTCTTTAAGCTGGCTCTCTGTCCAGAAGGACTCACAGGGTACGCAGTACTTTCCTTTATAGGTTCCTTTATAGATATCACCCTTGTCGTACATCTTCTTACACATCTTCTGTACGGACTCGCAGTGGTAATCATCGGTTGTACGGATAAAACGGTCGTTTGATATATTCATGAGCTTCCAGAGGTCGAGTACTCCGCCGGGAGCTGTAACGATACGGTCTACGAACTCCTTGGGGGTGATGCCCATCTCTTTTGCTTTGGTCTCTATTTTCTGGCCATGCTCATCAGTGCCTGTAAGGAATATAACATCATACCCGCGCATTCGCTTATATCTTGCCATGACATCGGTAGCAACCGTGCAGTAAGTATGGCCGACATGAAGTCTGTTTGACGGATAGTAGATTGGTGTTGTGATGTAAAATGTTTCTTTCATCAATGATTCCTTCTTTCCTGATTAATTCCGGATCTTTAGTGCATATAAATGCACATTTTTTGACCCGTTACAAAATTAAAATATAACACAAGAGCATATCAAAGTCAAGAAATAACGGGGATGGATAACTTTTTGGACTTGTAATAAACGACATATTGATATATAATCTCTTCTTGTAAATCATGAAGATATTAAAAACGTATAAATAAAACATTTAAGGAAAAGAAAGAAGAGAAAAATGAAGAAGATAAAATTAGCATTATTATTTTGTATTTTGGTCATTGTATTTTGTGCATGCAGCAAAAACGAAGAAGGTGAACAGGATAATACCGGAAGTACTCCGACGGAAGCAGTGACACCTACAGAAAGCGTTACCCCTACTTTAGAAGTTACACCTACAGCCGAGATCACCCCGAGTGCTGAGCCTACCGGGGAAGTAACGCCTACTCCTACCGAAGAGCCCACACCCACAGAGGATCCCGCTGTGACCGATATCAATACGTTGATGGCAGGTACGGAGCAGATAGGAGTGACCGATAAGGTGCTCCTTAATGATGTACTGGTAACATATTATGATTACCTCACCGAATATATGAATGATTCGGAGTATGCGGATTTTGACCGGACACGTTACGGACTGGCATTTATAGACGGAGATCAGATACCTGAGCTTTTGATAGCAGATAACGATAACCACGGTACAGGAGTAAAAGTTATATTTTACAATAACGGTGAGCCTGTGGAAGTGGGACAGTTCGGAAGTGAAGGAGGATTCTCCTATATTAAGTATGAGAACCGTATCATAAGTTTTTATATGGGTTACGGCGCATATACCACCGACATATACCATATAGAACAGGATTTCTCAAGCAAGGCCGACTATGAGTTTTATGACTCGGATGAGGAAGCTTGCACTGTTAACGGTGAAGAAACGGAATATACCCGTTATGAAGAACTGCTCGATGAAGCAAGGGAAAGCAAACTTGGCAATAAGCGTTTACTGGTAGATTATGAAACGCTCATGAGATATTATCCTTATTCGAATGAAGAACTTGTTACATTCTCTCTTATAAGAATGTTCCAGGAGTTAAGAGAGGCTGAGTTTGAGAGCTTCCCTGTATACTTTAACGATGATCTTCGAAAGATAGAAGACAACTGGAGCCTCATAGAATCCAAGGCTGAGACGGCTGATGCAAGCTTTAAGTACGATGTGGTAAAGGATAACGGTAATAAGGAAGGTTACAAGACATACTCAGAGGTGATCATATCCGAGTACTCAGGTGTCGGTATATGGTTATCCGCATATAAGAACGACGACAGCCTGGATGCTCTGAACATCACGGAATACAATATGCCCATGGTATACTGTGAGTCAGAAGAAGACGATGCCAAGTACAGCTGGTACGCCAAGGCATTCCCGGAGGATGAACAGTTTAACTGGGAGATGAAGCTCTACTACGATGAAAACTCCGATCACCTGATAATCAAGCTTGACCGTCCCGACTCTGAAGATGCAGTCACTCTTACATATGAGAGACATTGGGAAGAGTACGAGGTCCATTCTTTGGAGGTTGAGCTTACCAGAAGAGAAGACTATGACTCGACCAGAGGAAAGGCATTTGAAGCAAAGGAATACTTAATAGTTTCCGCTGATGATACTGAGCTGATAAAAGAATACGGTCTCCCCGAGGACTTGGATGGCTATGATTATGAAATAGTATATCCGGATAAGGATACTTTTATAATCTATGTGGATGAATATACAAGCATATCCATCGTAAGTTTCGAAGACGGTTACCATATGGAAGAGATAAGTACCGAGGATTTCTGTAACCGTGAGTACTTCGGCACATATGAGGTAAGCTTTGAGGATTATAATCCAGACGGTGATTATAACGGTATGATGGCGGTTTCAGTCACTGAAAAGTATACAGGCTGATCAGCACTAAAGGATAGCAAGGTAAAAGATATGAAAATACTTATAGCATCGGATATACACGGCTCTGCAAAATATTGCAGACTGCTTTTGGAAGCTTTTAAAAGGGAAAAAGCCGACAGACTGATATTGCTCGGCGATATCCTGTATCACGGCCCGAGAAACGATCTGCCTGAGGAGTATGCACCGAAGAGTGTGATAGAGCAGCTTAATGCATACAAAAATGTGATATATGCGGTAAGAGGCAATTGCGAGGCCGAGGTGGACCAGATGGTACTCGCCTTCCCCGTTATGGCCGACTATATGCTCCTTCCTTTGGAAAAGAAGATGATATATGCCACTCACGGGCACATTTACAATAAGGAAAATCTGCCTCCCATGAATAAGGGTGACATACTTTTGTGCGGACATACCCATGTTATGGCATGTGAGGAAGGGCAGGACTTTGTATATATGAATCCCGGTTCTGTATCGATCCCCAAGGAGAATTCTCCGAGAGGTTATATCGAGCTTTCTAACGGGAAGTTTACCTTTAAGTCACTGGACGGTGATGTAATTAAAGTATTTGAGGCGTAAGGAGTACTATGATCAGAAATATCATATTTGATATAGGGAATGTCCTTTCCGCATTCAGGTGGGAAGGATTCTTAAAGGATAAGGGTTTTAGCGACGAGATGATCGAGCGTATCGGAAACGCTTCAGTACGGACCGATGCATGGTATGAGTTTGATAAGGGCGTACTTACAGATGAAGCGGTCATCGAGCTTTTTATCAAAAACGATCCGGATATAGCGGACGAGATGCATAAGGCGTTTGACCATGTTGAGGGGATGGTGGAGCTGTACCCTTATACAATGGACTGGATCAACGGCTATAAGGAAGCCGGGTATAAGGTATACTTCCTTTCCAACTTCTCCTATAAGGCTGAGACACAGTGCCCTAAGTCATTGTCATTTATACCGATGATGGACGGAGGCATCCTTTCCTATAAAGTTAAGATGACAAAGCCCGATCCTAAGATTTATGAGCTTTTGCTGTCCACATACGGTCTAAAGGCGGAAGAGTGCATATTTATAGACGATACGTTAAGAAACGTGGAGGCTGCGGAAAGAGCAGGGATACACGGAGTAAGATTCATAAGCTACGCACAGGCGGCAGCAGAGGTAAATAAGTTTATTGCGGCATATAATGAGTGATAAAAAATGTTCTTGACAAAAGGATATGATAAGTGTAATATTTGATTTAAGTTTTTTGGCGATGAAGATGTGTAAGTAGTTTTTGGTCATCCTCTTTCAGAGAGCCGGGTAAGGTGAAAGCCGGCAGAGGCCCATAAGACGAATTTCAGCATCGGAGCTTCCGGCGAAGAAGATAAGCGGATGTGTGCTGCGCATTAAGCAGATATGAGAGTAGTATGTCCTTATGACAGACTGAATATGGGTGGTACCGCGGGTATTAAAAAGATTTCTCGTCCCATGATGTGTTTCACATCATGGGACTTTTTTGTTCCGGCGGGGAATAGTATTAATTAAAGAGAACTTTAATAAGAAAGGTGGAAAATAGAATGCAGGATTTAAACGAATTGAAAGTCAGTATCAATGCGATCAAGGACGAGATCGTAAACGGCGTAAAAGAACTTGGCAGCTCCAAGGCTTTATACGAGTTTAAGAAAACATTCCTTGACTCTAAGGCAGGAAAGATCAGTGCTCTTATGAAGGAGATGAAAAATATCCCCAATGAGCTTAAAGCTGAATTCGGTAAGAATGTTAATGAGCTTAAAACATGGGCAGGCGAGAAGTTTGACCAACTTGATACAGAATTAAAAGAGGCAGAGGCAAAAGCACGCTATGCCAATGAAAAGATAGATATCACCATGCCGGCAGTAAAATGTAAATGCGGCAGACTTCACCCTGTAACCCAGGTCAGAAACCAGCTGATCGACGTATTTGGTTCCATGGGCTTTGAAGTATATGATAACTTCGAGATTGAAAATGAATATTATAACCTTACCGCACTTAATATCCCTCAGGATCATCCCGCAAGAGATATGCAGGATACCTTCTATCTTTCTCCTGAGTATCTGCTTATATCACAGACCAGTGCGGCACAGATACATGTTATGGAGAACAAGAAGCCTCCGCTTAAGATATTATCACCCGGTAAGGTATTCCGTTCGGATGATGATGCTACACATTCACCTATGTTCACCCAGATGGAAGGTCTGGTAGTTGATAAGGGCATCACTCTTTGCGACCTTAAGGGTATGCTTGATCTTTTGGTTAAGAAGATATTCGGTGAAGGTACTACTACAAGACTTCGTCCTTCTTACTTCCCGTTCACCGAACCCAGTGTAGAAGTAGATGTAAGCTGTTTCGAATGCGGCGGCAAGGGCTGCAGGCTCTGCAAGGGTACAGGCTGGATAGAGGTGCTCGGCGCAGGTATCGTAAACAAGAAGGTTCTTGAAAACTGCGGTATCGATTCCGAGGAATACAGCGGACTTGCATTCGGTGTAGGTATCGAGAGACTTGCTATGCTTAAGTACGGCATCAATAACATTAAGCTGTTATATGAGTCGGACCTTAGAGTGTTAGAGCAGTTGGATGATTAATGTCGAATGTTGCGAAAGGAGGAATAAAAAATGTTAGTACCCATTAGCTGGTTAAGAGATTATGTGGATATAGATGTTACCATGGATGAACTTGAGAAGAAGATGTTCGACTGTGGTTTCGAAGTAGAAGAAAAGTATGAGATTGGAAAGGATATCTCAAAGGTAGTCGTTGGACTTGTTGAGGAGTGTGATCCCATCCCCGAGACTCATCTTCATGTATGTAAGGTAAATGTTGGAACAGGTGAAAACCTTCAGATCTGCTGCGGAGCGGATAATGTATGCGTAGGAAAGAAATTTCCCGTAGCTTTAGAGGGTGCACAGGTTTATGCTACAGCAAAAGATCATGTTACCATAGAGGGTGTCATGACCATCAAGAAGGGTAAGCTCAGAGGCTATGAGTCCTTCGGTATGCTCTGCTCAGGTACTGAACTCGGTGTGAGTGAGGATATGTACCC